>NZ_PPRG01000035.1 GCF_002902625.1 Staphylococcus devriesei | reverse complement strand
GTTTTGAAATGTATATATTTTAAAAATTTGTTGTAAAACTCTTTTTAAAAATATAAAATTAGTAACGAAATTAGATATTGGAGGTTAACATGGAAAATACAGTTGATTTTACAAAAATATGGGAGATCATAAAGAAAAATTGGAAGCTTTTAGTACTTTTACCTATAGTATTTTTACTAATTAGCTTAATTTACACTTTCTTTATTGCCACTCCTAAGTACGAAGCATCTACTCAAGTGCTAGTTAATGAAAAAGAAAAAGATAAAAATATGATGGCTCAAGAGGTACAGAGTAACATTCAATTAGTTAATACATATTCTGAAATTTTGAAAAGTCCAAGAATATTAGACGAAGTAGCAAAGAAACATGATGATTATTCATCATCTAAATTAAATAAAATGATTTCTGTAAATACAGAAGCGGAATCGCAAATTTTAAATGTCAGTGTTAGAGCAAGTAATGAAGAAAAATCAGAAAAGCTAGCAAATGATATAGCGAAAGTATTTAAAAAACAAATACCCGATATTATGAATGTAGATAACGTGACTGTACTTTCGAATGCGAATGGTACGTCTACAAAAGTATCACCTAAGATTACTACTAATATTGTCGGTGGATTATTACTAGGGCTAATTATTGCTGCACTTATCGTAGCACTTAAAGAATTATTCGATAAACGTATTCGAACAGAAGAAGATGTGGAAAGAGAACTTGAAATACCTGTATTAGGATCTATACCTAAGATTAAATAGTTAAGGAGAATAGCAATTATGGCGAAAAAAGAAGTTAGAAAAAAACTAGATACACCTCTTTATGCTCATGATAAACCCAAGTCAATAACAAGTGAAAAGTTTAGAGGTATTCGTTCAAATATAATGTTCTCAGGCGCTAATCACGAAATTAAGAGTATTATCGTGACTTCTGAGAAACCAGCTGCCGGTAAAAGTATTGTTTCAGCTAACATAGCAGTTACATATGCCCAAGCTGGCTATAAAACGTTGATTATAGATGGAGACATGCGTAAACCTACGCAACACTATAATTTTGAGACATCGAATTACGATGGACTCTCTAATTTAATTATCGGTAAAAGTGATTTTGAAAAGGCTATTCGTGACACAAGAGTTGATAATTTAGATTTATTAACCTCTGGACCAGTTCCGCCTAATCCTTCAGAGTTAATTGCTTCTGATAGATTTAAAAATCTTTATGAACAATTAATGGAAATGTATGACTTTGTACTAATTGATACACCTCCTGTAATTTCAGTTACAGACGCTCAAGTATTTTTACAAAGTGTCAAAGATTGTGTGATGGTCATTGATACTGAAAGAAACAATAAAAAAGAAATTAAAAAAGCAAAACAGCTTATTGAACAAGCTGATGGACATATTATTGGGGCAGTTTTAAATAAAACAGCTGGAGATAAATCATCAAACTATTATTACTATTATGGAGATGAAGCTGAGTGATGATTGATATTCATAATCACGTTTTAATTGATGTAGATGATGGTCCTAAAGATGAAGAAGAAATGCTTAAATTACTTAAGCAAGGAAAAGATGAAGGAGTTACAGATATTGTTGTAACTCCTCACCATCTTAGCCCAGCGTTTGACAATGGATACAGTATTGTAAAAGAAAAATTACAACAACTTTTAAATCTTGATAAAGTAAAAGAGTTAGGTATTAATCTTTATCCAGGACAAGAAATTAGAATAAGCGATCAAATTATTCCGCAACTAGAAAAAGGCGAAGCTATTGGGTTGAACCGCTCGAAGTACTTATTAATTGAGTTTCCTTCTGGTGGAGTTCCTCACTATACGAATCGCCTTTTCTTTGAATTACAATCTAAAGGTTATGTTCCAATAATCGCACATCCTGAGAGAAATAAAGAGATAAGCCAAAACCTAGATGTATTATTTGATCTCGTGAACGAAGGTGCGCTTAGTCAGTTGACTTCAGCTTCATTACTAGGTAAGCATGGTAAAAAAATTCAAAAACTTTCATTTCAAATGATTGAAAATAACCTAGTTCATTTTATCGCTTCTGATGCACATCACGAGACCAATCGTCCTTTCTTTATGAATAGCTTATTCAAAGAGAAAAAGCTTAAAGGTTATGAAGGGAAAATTAAAGAATTGATTAATAATGCTCAAGTTATTATAAAAAATGAGGAGATAAAGAAAAAGCAACCTTCTCAATCATATAACCAAAAGAAACTATTTGGGTTGTTTTAAATTTATGAAGTAAGTTAGGGGGAGAGAAGTGGATAAGTTAAGTGCAAGAGGACGTTTGCTTATACTAATTATACTCGATTCATTGATTGTAGCATTCTCAGTCTTTATTTGTTACAACATTTTAGAACCGTATTTTGAAGGTTATTCACATAGACTTTTAATTCTAACATCAATAATTCTATTAATCTCTCATCACGTTTTCGCGTATATATTCAATCTTTATCATCGTGCGTGGGAGTATGCCAGTGTTAATGAATTATTACTTATAGTTGAAGCTGTAACTTGTTCAATAATAGCAACTGTTGTTTTAATACCATTATTCACAGGGCATCCACCATTCTTTAGACTATATCTAATAACATGGATGATGCATTTAATTTTAATTGGTGGTTCGCGTATTTCATGGAGAGTCGCGCGTGGTTTTGTAGTAGGTAAAAAACAAAAGAAAAAGCCTACACTTATTGTTGGTGCAGGTCGTGGTGGTTCGTTATTAGTACGTCAGATGCTAAGAAGTCCTGAAATGGGATTAGAACCGTTATTAGCTGTTGATGATGATCCGCAAAAACGTAAATTAACTATTGCTGAAGGGGTTAAAGTTCAAGGTAAGATCGAAGATATTCCTACATTAGTTAATAAGTACCGAATTAAACGAATTATAATTGCTATTCCAACGTTAAAACCCACTCGTTTAAAAGAAATTAATGATATTTGTAATAGCACAGGTATTGAATTATTTAAAATGCCAAACATTGAACAAGTATTAGCTGGAGAATTAGAAGTCAATCAATTAAAACGTGTTGAAGTTGAAGACTTACTTGGCAGAGAGCCAGTAGAGTTAGATATGGCAATGATTTCTAAAGAATTGACGCATAAAACAATTTTAGTTACAGGTGCTGGTGGCTCAATTGGTTCAGAAATATGTAGACAAGTATGTAAATTCCAGCCAGAAAGAATTATTTTATTAGGTCATGGAGAAAATAGTATTTATTTAATTCATCAAGAATTAAGCAATATGTATAAAGAAAAAATTGAAATAGTGCCTATTATTGCGGATGTTCAAAATGTTGGACGTATGGAAGAAATTATGGAAATTTATAGACCATATGCCGTTTATCACGCAGCGGCCCATAAACATGTTCCATTGATGGAATACAATCCAACAGAAGCTTTTAGAAATAACGTGTTAGGTACTCGTAATACAGCAGTTGCTGCTAAAAAAGCACAAGTCAGAAAGTTTGTAATGGTTTCAACTGACAAAGCTGTGAATCCTCCTAATGTAATGGGAGCTTCAAAACGAATGGCTGAAATGATTATTCAAAATCTTAATGAAAAAGATGGGCATACGGATTTTGTAGCTGTTCGATTTGGTAATGTATTAGGATCACGTGGATCAGTTATTCCATTATTTAAAAAACAAATTGAGGCTGGTGGTCCTGTGACTGTTACACATCCAGATATGACGAGATACTTTATGACCATACCTGAAGCCTCAAGATTAGTACTACAAGCGGGTGCTTTAGCTCAAGGTGGAGAAGTGTTTGTACTTGATATGGGTGAGCCAGTTAAAATCGTGGATTTAGCTCGTAATCTAATTAGATTAAGTGGTAAATCAGAAGAAGAAATTGGTATCCAATTTTCAGGTATTCGCCCAGGAGAAAAATTATATGAAGAATTATTAAATGAAAATGAAATACATTCAGAACAGGTATATGAAAAAATCTATAGAGGCAAAACTACGACACCACCTAGAGAAGAATTAGAAGAAGTTATTCGCTATTTAAACACTCACAACAATGAAATTAAAGAAACGCTAATTGATTTAGCGAATAGGAAGTATTAATAATGGTTAATTTATATAGAATCGTAGTTATAGCTTTATCAATTATAGGTATATTGGCAACTTTAATTAGTCCAGCCTATATCCCTAATAATTTAGTACTTATACCTTTAATATTTTTAATATTATTTTTAATTTTTCCATCATTTAGTAGATATATGTTTAATAATTTAGGGATAACGGTGATTAATTTCACCATGCTTTTAAGATACGTTGTTTCTCCTTTATTAATGGCTTTTTATGGTTCGAATATTCAAATTGGTGCTACAGTATCGATTTCAATTCAAAGCCGAGCTGTCGGTTTAATGATTTATGAAATGATAATTTTATTCGTAATATTTGCGATATTTCATAAGTATTTTTACACAAATAAGGTTGAATTTTATAACGTTAAAGCTAGACCTAATTTATTTGGTTGGATATTCTTTATAGTAGTAATTCTACTAGTAGCTTTAGATCCGTCATCTATAGGAAGATATTCATTTATATGGTCAACATCCCAACTAAATAACGATACTTTAGCAAATGTTGGTTTAGTAGCTTTGTTTGTGCAATTAGCACAAATAGTATTAACGGTTAGTATACTGAATATTATTTATAAATTTTATGAGAGAAAACCCAATATTTTATATTTGCTACTCTCTTTAGTTGTGATAATGATTTCAGCTTCATTTATTGTTGGCACAAGTAGATCAAGTATTATTATTCCGTTAATCACAGGACTATTTACAGTGTTTATTTTATACAAGAATTATAGAAAACTGATTATTGCTATGTCCGTTATTTTAAGTTTATTAGTAATTGGAATATCTACTCTTTTAAAACAAAATACTAATATTGTTACGTCTAGAGGTTTGTACCACTCAGCTGGCGCTTTAGAGAATTTTAACACTGATGTTCAAATATACTTTTCAGGTTTAGTAAATATAGGACATTCTATTGAAACTTCATATATTTATGAACCATTTCATTTTAATGCAATTTTTGGAGATTTAACCCATTCCGTTATCTTTGTAAATTCACTCTTTAAAAATTATCACAGTGCACTAGTGGCATTTAATGACATGTTTTATAAAAGGGTAGGGGTTAGTGACCAAATTCTTCCTTTATTAGGACAAGGTTACTTATACTTTGGAGCTGTTTTGGCACCGGTTTTCTCTGTAATTGTATTATTTGTAGTTATGCTATTGGATAAAAATATCCAGCATAGTAATTCAGTGTTTACTTTATATGTATATGCTTATTTATGTCTGAAATTTTCACTGTTCTTTATGTCAAATGCCACAATCTTACTTTCATTCTTTACGAATTTCTTCTTGGTATTATTTGTGATGGCAATTTTAAATAAGAGGATTGTAGCTAGAAGGAGAAACGAATGAATATAGGAAAAAAAGATGTACTTTGGGGATATATAAGTTTATTAATGGTGCAAGGAATAAATGTTATTTTATTGCCTGTCATCTTAAGATACTTAAACTCAGCTGAGCTTGGCGTATGGTACACATTTACCTCACTTTATGGCTTAGCAATGTTAATTGACTTTGGTTTTCAAACGATAATAACTAGGAATGTTAGTTATTTATGGTCTGGGGCTCAAAGTGTTAAAAGTGTTGGTTTCGAAACTGTAAATGAGAAAAATTCAAAAATTAATATTCCATATTTTATAAAAGTAATTTCAGCGGTCAAGTTTATTTATACGTCTATGGGTACAATTATATTTGCCCTTTTTATCACAATAGGAACTTGGTATATGGTAAATATTAGTGACGGAGAAATAAGCATGAAAACCATGCTTATCTCTTGGTTGTTTTACATGGTATCGATAGTGTTGAATATTAGTTTCTCTTATTGGAATTCAGTCCTTAAAGGTATAGGGGCGATTAAAACATATAATCAAATATTAGTTGTTACAAAAGGAACACAACTAATTTTATCAGTAGCGTTTCTAATGCTTGGTTTAGGTTTAATAGGCGTTTCAGTTGCTTACTTTATTTCTGTAGTAGTGAATCGAGTTTTACAATCTCTAGCTTATTATAAATACTCGTCTGAAACTCAAGAAACTAAAGGTAAACTGAAAGTTAAATATGATAAAGAAATATTTAACGCTTTATTACCCAACACTTTAAGAACAGGTTCAATTTCAATTTCAAATTACTTAATTATTAATTTCCCAATCATATTGAGCTCATACTTTTTATCGTTAAAAGTATCTGGGCAATTTGGTTTTATAAATCAAATTGTTACCTTGATAATTATGTTGTCTAATTCATATTACAACACTTATTTAGCTAAATTTAATTACCTACGCGTAAAAAATAAATATGATGATTTAATAAAATTATTTAGAAAAGCATTAGTAACAAGTTGGGCGTTTAACTTTATAGCTTTTGCCTTATTTATTTTGTTAGGTAATTGGGTGTTAGATATTATAGGTGCAGATTACACACTGTTGAATTTAGTGCCAATGCTGATTATTATTATCTATCGATTTTTATATAACAATCAAATGTTATTTACTAATTTTTTAGCAACTAAAAATTTAATTCCACATCATAAATCATTTTTAACATCAGCAATAATAACTGTCATAATACAGTTAGTGTTATTGCAATTTATTGATAATAAGTTGATTTATTTACTCTTACCATTACTAATAGTTCAATTAGTTCATAATAATTGGTACTGGGTTTGGTACGTAATTCAAGATATTAGGAAAGATAAAAAATTAACTCACTCAAGTTAATAATTTATAGGTGCTAAGGAGTTTAATATGAAATTATTATTTGTAGTTAACAATTTTAACTTTGGTGGTCCCCAAAAAAGTTTATTAAATCTATTTTATGAACTTAAAGATACAAATCATGAAATCGATTTAATGATACTTAACCAAGAAGATAGTTTAACAAAGTATTTACCTGACTATGTTAATGTGAAAAAGGTTAGTTCGAAATTTTCAGTATTAATGCTTAATAGAAAACATCTCTTATCAAATATTTTGAAAAATTTTAAAAGCCCTAAGTTAGGCATGAAAGCGTTAGTTTTTACTTTGAAAAGTAAACTGAAAATGCATGATAATACAAAAGCAAAGCAACGCTTTTGGATTGATAACAAGTGGAAAGATCTACAAATGAAAAAACGTTACGATTATGCAATTGGCGTTTCAGGTGGTCATTCTGTCTATTTCATTGAAGATTATATTAATGCAAATCACAAAATTGGTTGGATTAGAACAGATTATCGAGTGTTAAAAAGAGACCATGAAATTGATAAAGAGTATTTCGATAAAATGGATGGAATGCTTTCAGTATCGAAAATGTGTTCTGAAATTTTTGAAGATATTTTTCACATTAAACCAGTTACTTTCTATAATAGCTTACCTATTAAATTGTATGAAAACATCGAAAGTGAAAAAATTGATATACAAACAAATAGCTTTAATTTATGCACAATTTGTCGTTTAGATAATGGCAAAGGATTAGATTTATTAATTGAAGCAGCAAAAATTTTAAAATCTAAAGATTTAAATATCAAATGGTATGTAGTGGGAGCTGGAAAATTAGCACAATGGCTTCAAGATGAAGTTGCAAATCACAAATTAGAAGATCTCGTAATACCAGTAGGATTTAAATTTAATACTGGTAGCATAGTGAAAAAAATGGACGTATTAGTACATCCTTCCAGATTTGAAGGTAAATCTAACACAATTGATGAAGCGTTGTATTACAACATTCCTGTAGTTGCTACTAACTTTGAAACAGTATACGAACAAATAACTAACAATGAAAATGGTTTTATCGTCAATATGGATGGACATGAAATCGCTCGGAAAATTGAAGAACTTTATGGAAATAAAACTACTTATCAAACTATTAAAACTAACTTAGAGAAACTTAACGTTGAACCTGAAGATAAAGGTAAAGAATTTATAGAAACGATAAAACACATAGGGGGTTAATATTATGCTAACTATCTTTACTCCTACATTTAATAGAGCACATACTCTTCCTAGATTATATGATTCATTATTAAAACAAACAGATTATGACTTCGAGTGGTTAATAGTTGATGACGGTTCGACTGATGAGACCCCTCAACTAGTTAAAAGTTTTAGCACTGATAAGTTTTCTATTCGTTATATTAAACAAAGTAATGGAGGTAAACATATTGCCTCTAATGTTGGTTTGAAAGCAGCAAAAGGGGACATTTTTGTTGTATTAGACAGCGATGATTGGTTTTACCCCAATGCTGTAGAAGTTTTTAATACAAAGTTTAGAGAAAACAAAGATATGAAAGCACTAATTACTTTGGATACTTATGAGGATGGCAAAGTGGTTGGGGAAGAGCTACCTGAGATTGAAAAAGTAAACTGGGTAGACTTGCGATATAAATATAAAGTTCGACATGATAAATGTTATGTCTTTGCAACGAATATAATTAGAAATATGACTTTTCCTCAATATGGGGAATCGAGACATATGCCACCTTCATATCAATGGTTCGAATTCAGTAAACTATATGATTGTTATTTAGCTAATATCAATACTAAATATGTAGAATATCAAACCGATGGTATAAGTAGTAAAGTCAAAACTAATTATTTTAAATCTGCAGAAAACTATTGTGAATATCGAAAGTTAGCACATAACCAATTACCTACTCTTAAAGATAAAGTGATTAATTATTTGTTATATGATATATCATGGATAGATACTGGACTTAACTTGAAGTATAAATTTAAAGATACTGAAAAATTCACCACTTCTCTAGCATTAACGCCATTCGCATTAGTACTTTATTATTATTACAAAATAAAGTTCAAGAGGAGAGGATTAATTGACTAGTTTATTGTCGCAAAAGTGCTTTAAATTGTTGCAATTTCCATACAAATTTTTACCGAAACCAATATGTAATCTGATATGGGACATCTCATTAATAAATGATTCCTTAGCAGCAATTGTGTATAGAAGACTTTATTTAAGTAAATACGCTAAAAGTGTTGGGACAAACACCCATATCGGGAAATATGTAGTTTTGAAAAATGTACAAAATTTAGTTTTAGGAAATAATGTAAGTCTACATTCTTATTGTTATATAGATGCGCATGGGGGAATAGATATAGGGAGCAATGTTTCAATAGCTAATCATTGTACCTTAATTTCCTCAGAACATACTTGGGGGGACAAAGACAAACCTATTAAGTATAACAAGATACAATCAAAAAGGATTTGTATAGAGGACGATGTTTGGATTGCAGCAGGTGTAAGAGTGCTTGGAGGCAATACAATTAAAACTCGTTGCATTATTGGAGCAGGCGCAGTTGTAAATAAGGATACAGAACCGAATAGTCTTTATGTAGGTGTTCCAATTAAAAAAATCAGGGAGGTAAATAAATGATGAAAGTTTTGATTACTGGAGCTGCAGGTTTTATCGGCTCAACATTAGCGAAAAAATTAATCAGTCAAGGCTATGAAATAGTAGGTATTGATAATCTCAATGACTATTATTCAGTTCAATTAAAAGAAGACAGATTAAAATCTATTGGAAAAGAAAATTTTACTTTTTATAAAAATGATTTAGAGGATTATGAAAAAGTAAATCAAATCTTTGAAGATGAAAAGCCAGAAGTAGTTATTAATTTAGCAGCACAAGCCGGCGTTAGATATAGTATTGAAAATCCAAGAGCTTATATTGACTCAAATATTGTTGGATTTATGAATATCTTAGAAGGATGTCGCCATCATAGTGTTGAACATTTAATATATGCTTCATCAAGTTCTGTATATGGTGCGAATACAAATAAACCATTTAAAACATCTGATAATATAGACCACCCATTAAGTCTATATGCAGCTACTAAAAAATCAAATGAGCTAATGGCACATACTTATAGTCATCTATATAACTTACCGACAACTGGTTTACGTTTCTTCACGGTTTATGGACCATGGGGTAGACCAGATATGGCTTTATTTAAGTTTACTAAAGCAGTTGTAAATGATGAAACAATTGACGTTTATAACCACGGTAAGATGATGCGTGACTTTACTTACGTTGATGACATTGTAGAAGCAATTAGTCGCTTAGTGAAAAAACCGGCTCAACCAAATCCTGAATGGTCTGGTGCTAACCCAGATCCAAGTTCATCATATGCTCCATATAAAATCTATAATATCGGAAATAACAGTCCAGTTCGTTTAATGGAATTTGTAGAAGCTATAGAAAACAAACTTGGTAAAACAGCCAAGAAAAATTACATGGATTTACAACCGGGAGATGTACCTGAAACTTATGCCAATGTGGATGACTTATTTAAAAATATTGATTTTAAACCAGAAACATCTATTCAAGATGGCGTAAATAAATTTATTGATTGGTATCTAGAATATTATAAATAAAGGGAGATTTAATTATGGATAGAAATATAGCAGTAGTTGGATTAGGATATGTAGGTTTACCCGTAGCGGTAACATTTGGCAGAAAACACGAAGTAATTGGCTTCGATATTAATGACAATAGAATAAAAGAATTAAAAGATAATCATGATAGAACAAATGAAGTTACTTCAGAAGGCTTGAAATCTACAAATATTAAATTTACATCTAATGCTGAAGATTTAAAAAAAGCTGATTTTATTATCGTAGCTGTTCCAACTCCTATCGATAAAAATAACAAACCAGATTTAACTCCATTAATTAAAGCGAGTGAAACAGTAGGTAAAGTATTGACTCCTGATACGATTGTCGTTTATGAATCAACAGTTTACCCAGGAGCAACAGAAGAAGATTGTGTACCTGTATTAGAAAAAGAATCTGGCTTGACTTGTGGTAAAAATTTCTTTGTTGGTTACTCTCCTGAAAGAATTAACCCAGGTGACAAAGTGCATACATTTGAAACAATCACTAAAGTAGTATCTGGTCAAACTCCTGAAGTATTAGAAGTTGTTGCTGATGTATATGGTTCAGTAGTGACTGCTGGCGTTCATAAAGCATCATCAATTAAAGTAGCTGAAGCAGCAAAAGTTATCGAAAATACTCAACGTGATGTAAACATCGCATTAATGAATGAACTAGCACTTATTTTCGACAAATTAGATATCGACACAAATGAAGTACTACGTGCATCAGGTACTAAATGGAATTTCTTAAACTTTAAACCTGGCCTAGTTGGAGGCCATTGTATCGGTGTGGATCCATACTATTTAACGCACAAAGCGCAAGAAGTAGGACATCACCCAGAAGTCATCTTAGCTGGTCGTCGCATTAATGATAATATGGCTAAACACATTGCTTCTAACGTAATTAAAGGCTTATTAAAACAAGGATTAGAAGTTCAAGGTGCTACAGTAAATGTATTAGGTTTAACTTTCAAAGAAAATTGCCCTGACCTAAGAAATACTAAAGTTATTCATATTATTGAAGAACTAAAAGATTATGGTTTAGATGTTCATGTAAGTGATGTTGAAGCTGATAAAGAAGAAGCACAAAAATTCTACGGTATTAACTTAGAAGATAAAAAAGACTTACCAACAGCAGATGCAGTTGTATTTGCAGTAGCACATACTGACTACATTGATAATAAACAAGATTATTTAAACCTTGTTAAAGATAATGGCATGGTTCTTGATATTAAAGGTATTATTAGCGATGACGAAATCGGAAATAAAGGTTTATGGAGATTATAAACTTACTTTCCATATAAATAAGGGTGATCGTATTGGCTAACAAAAAAATATTTCAATTAGTAACGGTCTCTAAAAGCATTACCTTAATGAAAGGGCAAGTTGAATATTTAAGAGATAAAGGCTTAGACGTTCATATTGTATCTTCTGAGGGACCAGAACAAAAAACCTATTCGTCTGATATTACTCATGCAATTAACATGGAAAGAGAAATTTCTTTAAAAAATGATTTGAAATCATTGTTAAAAATGATTAAGTTATTTCAAAAAGAAAAACCTTATATTGTTAATTCTGGCACACCTAAAGCGGGCCTTGTTGGAACCTTGGCCGCTTTTATCACGCGTAGACCCGTTCGTATATATACGGTGCGTGGTTTAAGGCTAGAAACAGTAACGGGGTTAAAATATAAAGTTCTATATGCTATGGAGAAATTAGCGATGTTTTGTGCAACGGATATAATTGCAATTTCAGATAGCTTAAAGGATAAAATTGTTGAATTGGGTCTAGAGAAAAAAGCTAACATCAAAGTATTAGGATTTGGCAGTTCAAATGGTATTAACCTCGAAAAGTTCCAAAAAGAAATCAATGACATTCCTGATGATTTAAGTGGAATAATAAAAGATCAGTTTGTTATTGGCTATGTCGGACGAATTGTAAAAGATAAGGGTATCCATGAAGTAGTGGAAGCGTTTAAAATAATTCAAAAACAGCATAACAATGTGAAATTGCTTATTGTGGGTCCTATCGAAAAAGACGATTCAATTAGTCAAGAGGACTTCCAATATTTACAAAGTAACCCAAATATCATTATGACAGGTCATGTTGCTAATACAGTGAATTATTACAATCATATGGATGTACTTGTCTTTCCTACATATCGTGAAGGTTTTGGGAACGTAAGTATTGAAGCTCAAGCTGTGGAAGTGCCAGTTATAGTAAATAACGTAACTGGAGCTAAAGATACACTTATTGATGGTGTGACTGGCTATCTAGTCGAAAAAGGAGATTATAAACAAATAGCTACTAAAGTAGGCTATTTAATTGATAATCCTAAGATAAAAGAAAAATTAGGTAAAAATGGAAGAAAAAATGTAGAAGAAAAATTCAGAAATGAAGTAGTTTGGAAACATTTAGAAACGATATATAAAAACAATCTTCCTGTTTAAAATTATTTAACAAGGAGGGAAATAGAATGTTAAAACGTATATTTGATATAGCTGTCAGTGCAACAGGTTTAGTTGTTTCAGCGCCTATTACTCTAACGGCAGCTGTAGTTATTGCGAAAAAACTAGGTAAGCCTGTTCTCTTTAGACAAACACGCCCGGGACAGTATGGAGAACCATTTGAAATTTACAAATTCCGTACAATGTCTAATAAACGAGATGAAAAAGGTGAATTGTTACCGGATGAACAACGGATGACACCAGTTGGTACTTTTATTAGGAAATCTAGTATTGATGAATTACCACAACTCATAAACGTGTTAAAAGGTGACATAAGTTTAGTTGGTCCAAGACCGCTATTAATGGAATATTTACCTTTATATAATGAAGAACAAAAAAAGCGTCATAATGTAAAACCTGGTATTACTGGTTGGGCACAAGTAAATGGTCGTAATGCTATTACTTGGGATGAAAAATTTAAATTAGATGTTTGGTACGCAGAGAATCAGTCATTTAAATTAGACATGTATATTATATACAAAACGTTCATTAATATTTTACAACGAAAAGATGTTAATGCGCCTAACCATGTAACTGCCGAGAAGTTTAAGGGGAACGAAGCATGAGTCAACCTATAATACTTATCGGTAAAGGTGGTCACTCAAAAGTTATTAGAGATATCGTTGAGGCGTCCCATCAATATCATGTTGCAGGTTACCTCGATAATGCTATAGATGAATATTACAATGAAAACGATGTTTTTTATGATAACTTAGAAGCGGTTAACAATTATAAACATGATTATTTCTTTATAATTGCAATTGGAAATAATCATGTTCGTAATAAGTTGTTTAATGAATTAGATATTAAGCTTGAAAAATATGCTACTCTAATTCATCCATCAGCTATTATTAGTCCTAGTGCTAAGATTAATTATGGTACGGTAGTCATGCCTAATGCTGTAATCAATGCAGAAACCACAGTAGGTATGCATGCCATAATTAATACTGGTGCTATTGTAGAACATGATAATCAAATCGGTGATTATGTTCATATATCTCCTAACGCTACATTAGCAGGGGGCGTTACAGTTGGTGATGAATCTCATGTAGCAATTAATGCGGCAGTACTACCATTAGTTGAAATTGGTAATAAATGTATTGTAGGTGCTGGCGCAACTGTAATAAAAAATGTTAAATCAGAATCAACAGTCATTGGAACCCCAGCAAAAATTAAGGAGTGAATTGAAGTGGAAGAAGAAAGAATTTTCTTATCTAGACCTCATATGGGTGGTACAGAATTAGATTACATACATGATGCCTTCGATAAAAACTGGATCGCACCATTAGGTGAAAACGTTACAGAATTCGAAAATAGTGTTAAAAGTTATGTAGGAGTAAATGCAGCATTGGCTGTGGGAAGTGGTACTTCTGCTATTCATTTAGCTCTAATTGAAAGTGGAGTTCAACAAGATGACATTGTATTTTGTAGTTCATTAACATTTAGTGCTTCAGCTAATCCTATTATTTATCAAGGTGCAAAACCAGTATTCATCGACTCTGAAATGGAATCATGGAATATGTCGCCAAGCGCATTACGAAAAGCATTTGAACAATATGCTGAAAAAGGTATTACACCTAAGGCAGTAGTTGCTGTTAATTTATACGGTCAATCTGCTAGAATGGATGAAATTAAAGAAATCTGTGAGCAATATGGTTCAATTTTAATTGAAGACGCTGCCGAATCACTTGGCGCTGAATATAAAGGCCAAAAAAGTGGTACATTCGGTAATTTTGGTATCTTCTCATTTAATGGCAATAAGATTATTACTACTAGTGGTGGTGGAATGCTTATTTCAAATGACGAAGAACATATTGCTCACGCATTATTCTTATCAACACAAGCAAGAGATAAAGCAATTCATTATCAACATAGTGAATTAGGATTTAACTATCGTTTGAGTAACATATCTGCTGGTATTGGTAGAGGTCAAATGAAAGTGTTAGACCAACGTATTGCGCGTCGTAGAGAAATCTTCGATAGATATGAACAAGAATTTGGAAATGTTGAGGGCTTTGATTTTCAACCTGAATTACCAGACTCAAAATCAAATCGTTGGTTAACCGCTTTAACAATCGACGAAAATAAAACAGGATTTACTGCTTTGGATTTAATTGAAAAGTTACAAGAAAATAACATTGAAGCACGTCCAGTATGGAAACCTATGCATTTACAACCTTTCTTTGAGAAATATGATTACATCACTGAGGGAAATGACAATGGTGCATACTTATTCGATCATGGCGTATGTTTACCATCAGGATCAGATATGACTGATGAACAACAATCACGAGTGATTGAAATTATTAAAAGTCTATAAAAAATGAGTGATTATAAATGAAGAAAAAAAGATCAACTACTTTTAAAGTCATAGTTGCTATATTAATTTTTATCATAGTTTTTATTATTGCTATTGGTATTTTTGTATTTGCAAAACTTCATTCATTGAATAATTCCATAAACTCTCCTTTAGATAGAGAACACTCGCAATTAAGAGATAAGCCAGCTAAAGAAGGCGATCCTATGACGGTAGTACTTTATGGTGTAGATGATGACGCTGAAAGACAGCAAGAAAATTTAGGACAACGTAGTGATTCGATTGTATTAATGTCGATCAATCCTGATGACAAAAAAACAGTAATGGTTAGTGTGCCACGTGATACACGAGCTAAAATTGTTGGTCATGGTACAACTGAAAAAATCAATCATGCGTACGCTTATGGTGGACCAAAAATGGCTGTTAATTCTCTCGAAGAATTAATGGATGTGCCAGTTGATCACTACATAGCAATAAACATGGATGGTGTTAAAACTGTTGTAGATGAATTAGGTGGAGTTGATATTACAAGTAACGCAACATTTACTTTTCATGGTTACAATTTTGAACAAGGTAAAAAATATCACATGGATGGCGATCAAGCATTAACGTATATGCGCAGTCGTAAAGAAAATGGAGCAGGTGGAGATGAAGGACGTCAATTACGCCAGCAACAAGTCATTACTGCAGTTGCTAGAGAAGCCTTTTCAATGAATTCGGTTACTAAGTTAAACGGTATCTTCAAAGCTACACAAAATAACTTGAAAACTGATTTAAGCTTTGTTCAGTTAAATCGTTTCAAATCAGATTATGATAAGGCTCAAGATAATGTAGAACGCCTAACAATTGATGGTCAAAATGCCTTAGGTGATGATAATCTATATTACTTCTATCCCGATGACAATAGTTTGAAAGATATCAAACAGAAATTAAAAGATAATTTAGAACTTAACTAATAGAAAAAGCACTTTATCGTCACCGTCGATAAAGTGCTTTTTTAGTATATTAATAATATTAGAATAGAGATTAAATTCGTTTAAACTATTTGAAATATAAAGGAAGTATTGTAGGCGAGACTTCTAAGGGAACAGGGCTAGGCTACGGGACCCCAACATAGAAATTTTCAATAAGAAAATTTACAAGCTAAGCAAGTTGGGGTTCATTTATATAGGGCAGTAGTTGACTGAAATGAAGATGCGTCCAATCTGTACTTTCTTCATTTCTAGTCAACTTTGCCGGGGCGAGACAACGAAATCTTTGAAATTACATTAGATTTCTGTCTCGCTCCCCCTAGAAAAGCGAGACAAACAATACGAAATATTGATAAAAAAGCGTCCTCCGAGGAGGGCGCTTTACAAATTCTAGTTTATTATTAATTTTGATTGATACTAACATCGTTTGTGAAGAAGTCGAAGATGTTTTTCGCGCTATCGGTATTATCTTTGTTACCTAAAAATTTATCTTCGCCTGGACCGTGAGCGTAAGTGTTTACGTCTTCACCGGTATGACCGTAAGTTGTCCAACCTGTATGTGATTCATCATTAATTGGTTTTTGGATAGCATCCTGTAATTTAGTTGTTGCTTCGGCGATTTTAGGGTCATCTTCACTTTTAGCTTTTGATTTAATATCTTTAAGTTCTTTGGCAGCCTCTTTAACTTTGTCTAGTTGCTCGCTTGGAAACTTGATGCCGTAACCTTTGCTAATCACTTTTTCAGGGTCTTTACCATCTGCAATTTGTTCTGTCATATAGGAACCAGTATGTTTCATTTTGTGAATAGCTTCTGGATTCCATACATAGTCTTTGCCTTTAGCGATAGATAAACCACCAGTAGAATGGTCAGCAGTTGCTACAACTAATGTATCTTTATGTGTATCTGTATAGTCAATCGCATTTTGGAATGCTTTCTCAAAGCCACCCATTTCTGACATAACACCGGTAATATCGTTAGGGTGTCCTGCTTTATCGATTGAAGCACCTTCTACCATTAAGAAGAAGCCTTTATCGTTTTTCTCTAATTTAGATAATGCACTGTTTTCCATATCAACTAATAATGGATTCTTTTTCGGTGCATCTAATTGTAAGGGCATATTTTTTTCGGAAAATAATCCTAGTACTTGATTACTTTGAGAGTTGGCTAAATCTGTTTTATTTGTCACATAATCATAGCCATCTTGTTGGAACTTTTCCTTTAAGTTACCATTTTCTTTGCCGAAATATTTAGAACCGCCACCTAAAATAACGTCTACTTTATGTTGACCGTTAATTTTATCATTGTAAAATTGTTGTGCAATTTCATCTTTCTTATCACGGTCATCTACATGAGCAGCGTAAACGGCTGGTGTTGCGTCTGTTACTTCAGCAGTAGTAACCAATCCAGTAGATTTACCGTTTTCTTTAGCTTGTTCTAATACAGATTTAAGTGGTTTTTTATTATTATCAACTGAAATCGCACCATTGTAAGTTTTATGACCTGTCGCAAATGCAGTTCCACCTGCTGCTGAGTCGGTTACATTTTCTTTAGGATCATTTGGGTTCGTACGATTGGTACCTTTTAAATATTTATCAAAAGCAGTTTGATCTAACTCTTTAGTGTTTGGATCATCTGCATAGTAACGGTAAGCTGAGTTATAAGAAGGTCCCATCCCGTCGCCCACCATGAAGATAACGTTTTTAGGATTTTCAGTGTTACCAATCGCCATATAGTCTCCATCTTGACCTTGTTGTCCTTGATTGCCTTCACCTGGACTTGATGCTAATGAAAGTTGGGTTGTTCCTAGTACTGATGCAGCTAGAATTGTACTTGCCACTGTGGTTTTACCAAATTTGTTAATGAAACGCATTGTTATAAAGCCCCCTAATATGTATATAATCTTGCACTACATATTTAATATTAAAGGACTTAATTTGATTTAAAGTTAGTAGAAAGTTATTTTTGAGTAAAGATATTGTAAACAACCATTAATCTTAAAAATTAATTTTAGTTTTGAATTTTTATAAATAGGAAAAATATCGATTTGCAGAATAAATAGTCTTAGTGTGAGCTTCATTAAACAACATAGTAGAGTAAACGTGTTCATTTTTTACTAAAAGTTGTAAAATAGAAATTGAATTAATTGTAAGTAGTATATAGAAAAGTAGAGGTGTCTACCAATGATATTTATTATGTTATCGCCATTACTCATCATTGGATTTATAGCATTATCAATTATGGAAGAAAGAAAACGTAAGGCTAAAACACGTGATAAAGAAGACGAATTCGAAAAAGAAAAAAATAAACTGTCTAATCCTGACTACAAAGATGAACATAAAGAATAAAAAGGGTGAAATTTATGAAAGTATTGATTGTGGAAGATGACTTTGTCATAGCGGAAAGTCTGGAAAACGAATTGTCCCAATGGAACTATGACGTCATTGTGGCAAAACAATTTGATAATATACTTGAGTGTTTCAAGGCGCATCAACCACAACTGGTCTTGCTAGATATTAATTTACCAACCTTTAATGGTTATCATTGGTGCCAAGAGATTCGCAAGGAATCTAACGTGCCAATTATCTTTATCAGTTCACGTACAGATAATATGGATCAAATCATGGCGATTCAAATGGGTGGCGATGATTTTATCGAGAAGCCATTCAATTTATCTTTAACGGTGGCCAAGATTCAAGCGCTCTTACGTAGAACTTATGATTTAGCGGTCTCGCATAATGAACTTACTGTACAAGGTTGTCAACTCGTCATGGACAAAGCAACCCTATATCATAATGACGAAGCTGTTCAACTATCCTTTACAGAATTACAGATTTTACAAATGCTTTTTCGCAATGAAGGTAAATATGTCACTCGTACGTCGCTAATTGAAAAGTGTTGGGAGTCGGAGAATTTTATAGATGATAATACATTGGCGGTAAATATGACGCGATTGCGAAAAAAATTGCAATCTATAGGTGTGAAAGATTTGATTGAAACGAAGAAGAATGTCGGATATAAGGTGTAAGTGTGATGTTAAAAGCATTTATTAAATCTATTGTTAACGAATTGATTATTATCGTCATTACTTTATTATTATTTGGTCTTATCTTTTTCTTATTTGATTTACCATTTGGGGTGTTTTTCTTAGGAGCTGCGATTATTGCATTTGTAATGGTTATTTACTGGCTTGTAAAATTAAGTGGCTTTATAGAACGAGAAAATTTAAAAGAAACTAAACTTGAATTAGAACAAGAGTTACAACGTGTGAAAAGTACGCAAACTGACTATCAAGCCAATGTGGAGAGCTACTTTTTAACGTGGGTGCACCAAATCAAGACGCCGATTACCGCTTCGAAGCTATTATTAGAGCGCAATGAAGATAATGTCGTGAACAGGGTACGGCAAGAGATTATCCAAATTGATAATTATACGAGTTTGGCATTAAGCTATTTAAAATTGATGAATCAAGAAACGGATATGTCCTTTTCAAAAGTAACGATTAATGAACTCGTCCGTCCGTTAATTATGAAATATTCGATTCAATTCATCGACCAAAAAACTAAGATTCACTATGACCGTTGTGAAGCGGAAGTGCTTACAGACGTTCAGTGGTGTACGATTATGATTGAACAGCTTCTCAATAATGCATTGAAATATGCGCGAGGTAAAGATATTTGGATTACCTTTGACAGTGACACTAACGCCTTATCAATTCGTGATAACGGTGTAGGTATCAGTCAAGCCGATCTTCCTAAAATCTTTGATAAAGGATATTCAGGGTACAATGGTCGTTTGAATGATAAATCGAGTGGTATTGGTCTCTTTATTGTGAAACATATTTCACGTCATTTACATCATAAAGTAGACGTACAGTCTGAACTAGGTAAAGGGACGCGTTTTAGTATTCATTTTCCACATACTACTTAAACTTTCAATATTGTAAGTTAGCCAACGACATTTGTAAGAAAATATCAATGTTGTTGGCTCTTTTTTATTTTATTATAGAATTAAAAGCTTATATAAGGACGAATAGT
Source organism: Staphylococcus devriesei (assembly GCF_002902625.1). GTDB lineage: Bacteria > Bacillota > Bacilli > Staphylococcales > Staphylococcaceae > Staphylococcus > Staphylococcus devriesei. The sequence goes on along the minus strand of NZ_PPRG01000035.1, from coordinate 45,811 downwards.
GAAGTTAATTTTCAAAGAGAGGAGAAGTGAAGTGATATTATTAGATGTTAAAAATGTGAAAAAAGTCTTTGGCAGAGGGTTAAATGCAACGACCGCGCTAAATGGTATCTCATTTAATATACATAAGGGTGAATTCGTAGCTATCATGGGGGAGTCTGGTTCTGGGAAGTCTACCTTACTTAACTTAATTGCTACATTTGATAAAGCTACTGAGGGGAGCATTATTATTAATCATCAAGATGTGCGTGATTTACGTAATAAACAAGTGGCACATTTTCGACGCGATAACCTAGGCTTTGTCTTTCAAGATTTCAATGTCTTACCTACAATGACGAATAAAGATAATATGTTGATGCCACTTGTCTTAGCTAATCGTTCTCATAAAGTTATGGAGACGCGAATAGAGAAACTGAGTGAAGAACTCAATATTAAAGATTTACTAAATAAGTATCCTTTTCAAATTTCAGGTGGGGAACAACAGCGGATTGCTATTGGTCGGGCGTTGATTAATGAGCCAGATCTTCTCCTTGCTGATGAGCCAACTGGTGCTCTTGATTCTAAGACGTCTAAGAATATTATGACCCTTTTCCGAGAACTTAATAGTAATGATCAAACGATTCTGATGGTCACACATTCAACAGTAGATGCTTCCTATGCGAAGCGGGTGTTATTTATTAAAGATGGACGATTGTATCATGAAATTTATCGTGGAGAAGAAGCGCGCCATGATTTTCAAAAGCGGATAGCCGACAGTTTAGCAATTCTAAATGAAAGAGGGGACTAAGATGACGTTACGCATGTTAGGGAAGATGATTGTACAAAACTTCAAAATGCAACGCCATGTTATCCTACCTTTCATCCTAGCGTTAAGCGTGATGTTTGGCACGGAATTTATTCTTTTATCTCTCAATATGAATGCGTATGTACGTGAACGTAGCCAATCATTGCCCGGGTTTGTCGCAATGGGAAACATCTTTATGTGTATGCTAGGATTTATATTTATTTTATATGCGAACCGCTTCATGATGAAACGGCGACAACAAGAGCTCGCTATGAATATGATTTTAGGTATGGAAAAGAAGCACTTCCGCATCATTATGTTTATGGAAATGATATATCAATATATTATTATTGCCGTGTTAAGTATCACAGGTGGCTACTTATTTGGTGCCCTTATTTTTATGCTATTAAATAAATTAATGCAACAAACAGGCATGTCACTTATGGATTATCCTTTTAACTTTAGAGCTATGGTCTATATGTTATTGATACTTGCGTTTGTCATGTTATTCCTATTTAGCCTCAATAATATAAAAATTCTATTCCAAAGCCCAATTAAATTAATTACACAACGCCAAAAGATAGAAAAAAGAATACCGACACCTGTGTTATATGTATTATTTATTATTGGTTTAAGCACATTAATTGGAAGCTATCAAATTGCTTTAAGCGATCAACTGATTATTCGGTCACTCTTTAATTTATTTGGTGCTATTTTACTCGTCATGATAGGTACGTACTGTTTATTTATGTCATTAGGCATACTACTTCTTGATTGGCTCCAACGGTTACCGAGAATTTACTATAATCCGAAATACTTTTTCACAATATCTGGGTTACGTTCAAGAATGAATTCTAATGCGGTAGGTCTAGCAAGTATCACGATGTTATGTACCTTTTTAATTGTCACGTTAGGAATGAGTGTCTCGACATATAGAGGGATAGAACAACGTGTAGATACCCTTATGGCAACACAATATAGAGTAACGTTAAATGGTGATATTCATAATGATAAAGAAGTTCAAACGAAAGCGAAGCACATTGAAAAGGATATTAGAAAACATGCTAAGGTAGACTTTTTTAGAACAAATACGGTGAGTATGATAGCGGCAGATTATGGCTCAAATGGTATATTACTCCCAAGAGAGAATAAATTTTATTCTACAGGGTTAAAAAGTACTTTCCTCATTATTATGACGCAACATGATTACAATGAGCTGAATACTGAGAAAGCACACTTGAAGCCTAATGAGATAGGCTTAAGTAGCGATAGTTTATTATTTAAAAAATTAAATAATGTGACGTTAATGGGTGAAACTTTTACTGCTAAACAACTGAAGGGCTATAATTATTCATTACCTGTGCCTGGAGCTTTAACAATCGTGGCACCAGATAGTACCAGCTATCAACATATTATAAATTATTATACGAATAAAGATAAAAACGATGATCATAATGTAAAAGAAATAACAAGTTCATTTATTCACTTTAATATTATGACGAAAGATACATCGCATTTCGATAAAGTAAGTGGTCAATTGAGCAAAAAGTATATTGCGCAAATTGAAAGTAAAGAAGGAACAGGCGCATCGCTCTATGAGATAAATGGTGGTTTAATATTTATTGGTGTTGTAGTATCCATAATTTTATTACTAGGTACGTTTTTAGTAATGTACTACAAAAATATCGCGGAGGGTTACGAAGACCGACAAAATTATCAAATTATGCAAAAGGTAGGTATTGAAGAAGAGAGAATCAAAGCAACGATTAATAGCCAAATTATGTGGATTTTTATCTTGCCTATTATTGTAGCCACGATTCATGTTTTATTTGCCTCAAAATTGATTTTCAATACATTAGGCATTCTAAGTATTAATAATGTAGGTGTTTTTGCGACAAGTTATATTGGGGTTATTGTCGCCGTTATCATTATTTATGCCTTAATGTACTGGATTACATCTCGTATATATTATTTTATTGTGAATAGTTATTCTTAAATTTTTTATAAAAAATTAGTTATACTTTTTAAAAATAAGTGTAACCTAGCTAACGGTAGGGTATGAAATAAAAAAAGGAGGCGTAAATATGGCTAATTACTCAAATGAGTACGCAACATCAGGAAATACACATCAACATAAGATTAAACGCACAGTTGAACATATTCTTACATGGGTGGGCGTTGTCCTACAAGCATTAGTAGCTATACTATTTTTACTTGCTAAACCATTTTTAGGCAACGACAGTTTCAAAGATCAAATGGTTAAAGAAGCGCAAAAACAAGGTGAACAAATATCTACATCAGATATTAATCAAGGTTTTGACGCGTTAAGTGGTGTAATCAATTTCTTCACATGGGGTGCGATTATTCCGCTAATTTTAGCAATTATTGGTGGTCTTTTAATTAGTAAAGCACCAAAAATTGCAGGTATTTTAATCCTTATTGCTGGCTTTATTGCCCTAGCATCTAACTGGATTAGTGTTGTTTTATGGATTGTTGCTGGTATTATGTTATTAGTAAGAAAAGGTAAGAAAAAAGATTACGATAACCGCTATTACGCAAATGACAGTAAATACGATGATCATAACCACAATCATAATAATCGTGATTATGACAATCATAACCGTGCTTATGACGACCGTCATGATAATAACTTCGATAATCGTCACAATAATGACCATAACAATCGTTATGACAATGACTATGACAATCGTCGTCATAATAACGGTGGCCATGACTACAATGATAGATATGATGACCGCCATCAAGACGACCGTCGTAATGTAGATAATCATGACCGTCATGTCGAACGTGAAAATATTAATAATGGCTATCGTGATTCAAATCATCGTGATGACTTACATCGTTCTAATGATAATGACTTCCAACGTGAAAACAATACAGATTGGACATCAGAAAAAGATCGCCACGATGTAAGTGACGACCATGATCACCGTGATAACAACGACTTAGGTAGAAATTTAGCCAATAATGAAGAACGTCATTTTAATGATGCAGATCGTTCTCAAGGTTATGACGAAGACAATCATTTCCGTCGTAGCGATCGATATAATGAAGATAATCATGAATTTGGTAATACTAATAATGAACATCAAGATCATCACCGTGACAACGACTTTTTACAAGATGAAACTCAAAAATTAAAAGATAAAAAAGACAATGCCCCTTACAAATATTAGTCATTGATATATTAAAAGTGGGACGATAATTCGCCCCACTTTTTTATTTATATTGATATATACCAATACTCCGTATTGTTTAGCTCGCTTTTCTAGGGTGCCGTCTCAGCCTACCCCAAATTAAAACTTGGGGCCCCGGTCTTCTACTGGCACTGCTCCCTCAGAAGTCTCGCTCACAATACTACGTATATACAAATAATTTAACGTTATCATTTTTAAAATAATAAATTTCTCAAGTTATCTTATACATAAAGTTCATTAGATAAATTACTTTCTAATGTTAATGTTTTTATCATAGTTCTTGCTAAAAAATATAATTACAAATACTAATCATTGATATAGTAAAAGTGGGACGATAATTCGTCCCACTTTTTTTATGGTAGTAGGCTGTGATTGGCAGTAGTTGACTGAAATGAAGATACGTCCAATCTGTACTTTCTTCATTTCTAGTCAACCTTGCCGGGGCGGGACTACGAAATCTTAGAAATTTCATTAGATTTCTGTCCCGCTCCCCTAATTTAGCATCTTCGCCTTTACGTTAATTTCTATTATATGGATTTGGATAAATGAATTGGATAAATGAATGTCTGTTTGGATAATAATGAATATCTGTAATTTGTTTAATTAATTTAACCCTAAGTGATCTCTCAGGGTATGTCCTGAATAGTCTGTACGATATAAATCACGACGTTGTAATTCAGGTACAATCAGTTCTACAAAGTCTTCTAAACTATGGGGGAGTGAAGGTGGCATTAAGTTGAAACCATCTGCCACACCTTCATTGAACCAATACTCCATTTCGTCAACAATCTCTTTTGGTGTACCAATAAGAGTTAAATGGCCACCCCCAGCATTTAAGTAGCCTAATAATTCACGTACGGTAGGCTGTGTATCGTTAATCATTTCAAGTATTGTTTCATAGCGACCTACGGGACCACTAAATTCTTCCACCGGGGGTAGTTTAGGTACAGGTTTATCAAGTTCCCACTTACTACAATCTTGTTGGACGAAGAAACTAAGTTGTTTTAGAGCAGTTTCAACAGATAATAATCCATAGAGTTCCGCTTTCTTTTCTAAAGCTTCTTCGTGTGTCCGACCGACATAAGTTACTAACCCGGGAAATACTTTTATATATCTAGGATTTACAGTGTTTTTCGCCATTTCAGCATCTAGGCGTTCACGATAACGGCGTGCTTGTTTAATATTCCAAGATACTGAGTAAACAGCATCGGCATATTTCGTTGCTAAAGCAATACCCTGCTTTGAAGCACCTGCTTGCATTGCAACGGGTTTACCTTGTGGACTTTGTGGGGTAGTTAATGGTCCACGCACTTGGAAATATTTGCCTTTATGTTGAAGCGGTTGAATATTTGAATTATCTATTAATGTACCTTGCTCACGATTAGGTTGAAAATCATCCGTAGACCAAGATTCAAACAAACCGTTCATGACGTGAGCGAATTCGTCAGCCTTTTCATAACGAATAGCATGGTCAGGTAAAGCAGGCATGCTATGGTTCTGAGCTTCTAAATCGGTCATAGAGGTAACAAGGTTCCAACCGACGCGACCACCAGTAATATGGTCGAGACTTAAGAGTTGTCGTGCTACCGTAAATGGATTTGAAAATGTACTCGAAATAGTGGGTACTAAGCCAACATGTTGGGTTACTTGCGAAATTGCTGTTAAGTTAATCAGTGGATCAAACCAAAAGCTTGGCATAGTAGTAAAGCCGGGATTAAATGATTGGTTATCGGCAAAGAATACGACATCAAATAATCCTTTCTCTGATAGTTGAGCAAGATGTTGATAATAGGTCACATCTCCAACGCGCTCAATGCTAGAGTCTGAGTGTTGCCAAGCGGCCTGGTGATGACCACAACTATAAATTAAAATACCTATGTGTAAATGATGATTATCTTTAGGCATAGCTACATAAACACTCCAATTTGAAATCAGTCATTTTTATTGGTGGGTTAATTCATCGTTAAACCACCATCAACTGTTATATTTTGACCAGTAATACCACTAGCCGCTTCTGTGCTTAAGTATGCAATTAAATTAGCTAAGTCTTGAGGTGTCGTTACTTTACGTAGTGGTGTTGTTTGCGCGATTAAATCAAATACTTCCGGTGTTGTTACTGCACTCGCATCTGTCGTCTTTAATAAGCCACCAGACACAACGTTAGCAGTGATGCCGTATTGTCCTAATTCGGCTGCCACATTACGTGTAAAGCCAATTAACCCAGCTTTAGCCGTCGTATATTCATGGTAAGGTACGACAGGGTTTTGATATAAATTAGTACCAATACTAATGACACTACCAGCGCCACGTTCGATAAATTGAGGTATTACACTTTGCGTAACGTTAAAAGCAGCTTTCAATGTACCATCAATTTGTTGTTGATAATCGTCCCAAGTTAAATCTTTAAACGCTTTTTGTGCAACCGGATCAAACTTGAAGTTAACCAACGCATTATTGACTACTACATCAATTTGGCCAAAGTTCGCTGTCGCTTCTTTAACTAAACGTTCCACGTCTTCACGTTGTGTGACGTCAGCTTGAATAGCAATAGCCTTCTCGCCAATCTCAGAAGCAATCTGTTCAGCCGCCTCCTTACTATTGTGGTAATTTATCACGACTTGGAAGCCTTGTTCAGCCAATGTTTTAACAATGGTCGCTCCTAAACCGCGACTACTTCCTGTTACTAATACTGTTCTAGCCATGTATCTCGTACCTCCCGTACATCTCATTTACAGTAAAAAAATACGCAACCTTCACTAGTGGAAAGTTGCGTAAATAGTAGATGTTATACGTCTATATAAAGAGTTGACAAATTTGTCACATCTCAAGAGTTATCTAAAATTTATCCCACACTTTCCTACGCTAGTACGATCTAGTTCAGGTTCAAAGGGTTTAGAGCTATGCTCTATCTCAGTTCAAAAACACCCCTAGTGCATATATTTATACTATAGTTACAATTTATAAGTTTTAATTTAATAAGTCAAGGCTATTTAGTTAAGTGTGCTTAAAGTTAAGAAGATTTCAATTAATATAATTATATTAACTAATTTGATAATAAAAAATGTTTGCAATTATATATAGTAGAGCTTACGCTTATTCAATGATTTGATATATTCGTATACTTTATACTTTTTGAAAATGAAGTTCTTAGCTTAAATAAAACAAATAGTACAATAAGAAAGGAGGGAAATGATGGCGTATACTATTGGATTAATACCGTCACCTGGCGTGGCGCATAAACTAGTAGATAAAGCAGTGCCTAAGATTCAACAGTTGTTGCATCAGCGTATCGATGATAGTCAACAATGGAATTTTGAAAGTAAAGTAGACTTGTTAATCGGCTCGGCGGAAGATGTGTATGAAAGTATAGATAAAGCTGCTGAGATGAAAGAACGTTATGAGTGGGACTTTGTCATATGTATTACTGACTTACCCAGTATCTCTGGAAATAAGGTAGTCATTAGTGATTACAATAGTGAGAGTCAAGTGTCTATGCTTTCATTACCGTCGCTTGGGTGGATAGATTTAGAACGTAAATTAGTGAATAGCATCGCTACTTTAGTCGAACAACTCTATAGTAATAATACGAAAGAGAGACCGAAAGTACATCCGCTAGTTCGTCCAGAGGCTGTTGACCCAAGAGAAGACGAAAGTTCGAAACGACGTTATATTAATCGCTTTTTAATTTTAGGATGGTTACAACTCATTTTAGGGTTAACCCGTGCTAATGAACCGTGGAAGACAATCTTCAACTTTAAAAAGATTATCTCCGTGGCTTTTGCGACTGGAACTTATGTGTCCATCTTCTCGATGCCATGGGAGTTAAGTGTGCAATATTCACCGCTTCGATTTATTATTTTAATGCTTACTGCGATTATAGGTATGGCTGGATGGTTGTTTTATGCGCACCAATTAGGTGAACGTAAGACTGCTAAATCACAACGTGTTTATCGTTATATTTATAATTGTGCAACCGTGCTCACTTTAATCATTATTACAGTGATGAACTATGTGATTCTGTATATCTTATTAGCAATCAGTATTTCATTATTTGTACCTGTGAGTTTATTCAATAGTTGGACGAGTGCGAATGCAGATTTTACTTTTCTAAATTATGTAAAATTATTATGGTTTGTAGCCTCATTAGGCCTATTAGCCGGAGCAATGGGCTCTACGGTTGAGAATGAGGAGAAAATACGCAAGATTATGTATTCTTATCGTCAATATCACCGTTATAAAGAAGCGGAAAAAGAAAAAGAAGAACGTCAATCAAAAGCACAAGATGAAACGCAACAAGAAGTAGAACAAACAGCTTCAAACAAGCAAACAAAAGATGAAGAACAATATGAAGGTAAAAAACAAGACCACAGAGAGGAGGATGAATCATGAGTGAAGAAAAGACTATTGGCTTAGTAGTAGCGCCTGGCGTGACTGAAAAATTAGCCGAGAGTTTAGTGGACGATATCCCTAACATCTTATCAGAACAAAATAATAATCAACATGACTGGAAAGTCGACCTCGTGGTTGATCCTCTTACTGGTTATGCCGAATCTGTAGAGAAAATCTTTAAGAAGATACAAGATTATCACGATAAGAGAAAATGGGACTATGTTGTGGCAGTAACAGATTTACCAATGTTTCATAACCAACGTGTGTTAGCGCTAGATATTAATAAGAAAAATGGTGCAGCTATCTTCTCATACCCAGCGTTTGGTTGGCGTCCTGTTAAAAATCGTTTTAAACGATCAATCGTAGCCATTATTAATGAGGTACATCACTCTGAAGAACGTCATGAAGAGTATGATGAAGATAATGACGTCAAATATGCGATTAATAAACAATTCCCATTATCAAAAATTGATAAAACAGAAGTGTATTTAGAAGAAACGGAAAACTATCATTTGCGTTACTTATCCAATTCACGTTCTGCAGGCATGATTCGTCTAGTCAGTGGGATGACATTTGCGAATAATCCGTTAAATATGATGGCGAGTTTAAGTAATATCGTGGCCATCGCTTTTACCACTGGCGCATTTGGTCTTATATTCACGACAATGTGGCAAATGAGTATGGAATTCTCAATGTGGCGTCTATTTGGCATTTCAGTAATTGCCATTATCGGTATGTTGATATGGGTTATGTTATCTCATGACTTATGGGAATCCACTAAAAATAGTGATAATAAGCGACTTACATGGCTATATAACCTAACCACGGTAATGACCTTGTTTGCTGCAATTATTATCTATTATATTATTCTCTATACGTTGTTCTTAATTGCGGAACTTGTCTTGTTACCGCCAGGCTTTTTAGGGCAACAAGTAGGATTGAAAAGAGCAGCCGGCTTTGATTTATACTTAAGTATTCCATGGTTTGCAGCTTCAATTTCAACCGTAGCTGGTGCTATTGGTGCAGGTTTATTAAATGACCAATTAATTAAAGAAAGCACATATGGTTATCGTCAACAAATGCGTTATCATAACCGTGATGAAAATTGATAAAGAGAAACTAACATCTAAGGTAAATGCCTGATTAGATGTTAGTTTTTTTAGTTAAGAAGTATGATATTAGAAATTAAGATTAAGCTTTAATTTTTTCTAATGAAAAGTAACATTAGTTTGTTATCACTGTTCCTTTTCGTTTAACTATAAAATACTTCGAGTTTGTTTATTTAAATCGATTACATAAAATAATGAACTTTATCAAATTGCCTTGACTTTCTATCTAAAAATGGTAAAGTATTAGCATATTATTCTGACAATTCTGATAGGATTTATTCAATAAATTTGTGAACTTCAGGGGGGAATCATAAGTTTATGTCAGTACAGAAAATTACGTATGAGAACTTTGAGAGCGACCCTTTCATTGATTCGATAACAGGTAACGACGCAACTAAAGGAGCCTATGAAATTCTAAATTGGGCTTATAGCACATATGGTGATTCCATCGTTTATTCATGTAGTTTTGGCGCAGAGAGTATGGTACTTATTGATTTAATTTCTCAAATTAAACCAGATGCACAAATTGTATTTCTAGATACTGATTTACATTTTCAAGAAACTTATGATCTAATCGATAGAGTAAAGGAAAAGTATCCACAACTTCGCATCGAAATGAAGAAACCGGATTTAACGCTAGAAGAACAAGCTGATAAATACAATCCAGCTTTATGGAAGAATGACCCGAACCAATGTTGTTATATTAGAAAGATTAAACCATTAGAAGAGGTCTTAGGTGGGGCAGTGGCTTGGGTTTCGGGGTTACGTCGTGCGCAGTCACCCACACGTGCTAATACAAACTTTATTAATAAAGACGAGCGTTTTAAATCGATTAAAGTGTGTCCGTTAATTTATTGGACGGAGGATGAAGTTTGGGATTATATTAAGCAACACGAGTTGCCTTATAATACGTTACATGATCAACATTACCCAAGTATTGGTTGTATTCCATGTACCTCTCCTGTATTTGATTCAAGTGATTCTAGAGCAGGACGTTGGTCAAACTTTGATAAGACGGAATGTGGATTACATGTTGCAGATAAACCTTAAACTATAAGGTCAAAATTTTTGATTATAAAACCTAGTATTCTGATAGGTTTTAAAATTGGATTATGAAATACGAGAGCTAGGTAGATAACATAAGTTTGGGAAACCGTTTATCGGTTTTTCAAAGCACAAATTATAAATGTCTTAGTCTTCTCGTATTTCTTATATAATAAAAGTAGTATATTATTTATAGAAGAAGATTATTTTTACGGAATAAGAGGTGGATACGATTGAATTTAAGTGTCACTAATAGTCCCTTTACAGAAGGGCAAGCCACACAAATTAATGAATTACTACAAACACTCACACCAGAACAAAAAGTTTGGCTAAGTGGTTATTTAGTTGCAAATCAACAATTTTCAACTAATGCACCAACTTCAACTCAATCACAAGCGCAAAATAGCACGACGGGAGAAGGTGTACTGTCAGAAAGTACTGAAGCTATGCTTCAACAGAACGAACCTACAGTGATACCTGAAAAACGTGCCATTACATTACTTTATGGTTCTGAAACAGGTAATGCGCAAGGCTTAGCTGAAATCTTTGAAGAACGTCTATCTAACATTGGGCATAAGGTAACGTTAAAAGCGATGGACGACTTTAAAGCTAAAAATCTTAAAAACGTTGAAGATTTATTTATCATAACGTCAACTCAAGGTGAGGGCGACCCACCAGATAATGCTGCTGAATTACATGAGTTCATCCATGGTAGAAAAGCACCGAAACTTGAAGGTGTCAGATTCTCAGTTCTAGCGTTAGGTGACCAAACCTATGAATTCTTCTGCCAAACTGGTCGCGACTTTGATAGAAAGCTTGGCGAACTAGGTGCCGAAAGAATTTATGAACGAGTTGATTGTGACGTCGATTACGAAGAAGACGCTGAAAAGTGGATGGCTAACGTCATTAAGGCGATTGATACAGAAACGAAAGGCACACAAAGTGAACAAGTAGTAAGCGAATCTATTAAATCTGCGAAAGAAAAGAAATTCTCTAAAGCTAATCCTTACGAAGCAGAAGTATTAGAAAATATTAACTTAAACGGTCAAGGTTCTAATAAAGAGACACGTCATATTGAATTCTTATTAGACAATTTTGGCGAAGAATATGAAGTTGGCGATTGTTTAGTGGTCTTACCACAAAACGATCCAGCTCTAGTTGATTTATTAATCAGTACACTTGGTTGGGATCCAAATGAACAAGTTCCAATCACAGACGAAGGGGACACTCTATCATTAGAGGAAGCGTTGACGTCTCATTTTGAAATCACAAAATTAACAAAACCATTACTACTCAATGCGGCATCGTTCTTCGACAATGATGAACTATCAGAAAAAACAGAAGATAGAGAATGGGTTCAAAACTATATCGAAGGTCGTGACTTCATCGACTTACTAAATGACTTCGCGACAACTGAATTACAACCAGAGAACTTATATCAATTGCTTAGAAAATTGCCACCTAGAGAGTATTCAATCTCAAGTAGTTATCAAGCGTTGCCAGATGAAGTACATATTACCGTAGGAGCAGTAAGATATAACACGCATGGCCGTGAACGCTCAGGTGTTTGCTCGGTACAATTTGCAGAGCGGATTCAACCAGGCGATACAGTGCCAATTTACTTAAAACGTAATCCTAACTTTAAATTCCCTACAGAGGGTGATACACCTGTCATTATGATTGGTCCTGGTACAGGCGTGGCTCCATTTAGAGCGTATATGCAAGAACGTGAAGAACGTGGCTTTAAAGGTAACACATGGTTATTCTTTGGAGATCAACATTTCACAACTGACTTCTTATATCAAACTGAATGGCAAGAGTGGTTGAAAGACGGTGTTCTAGGCAAAATGGATGTCGCTTTCTCACGTGATACAGATGAAAAAGTTTACGTACAACATCGCATTGCAGAGCATAGTGAAGAATTTAACCAATGGCTTCAAAATGGCGCTTCAATTTATATTTGCGGCGATGAGAAACATATGGCTAAAGATGTACATCAAGCGATTCGCAACGTCTTAGTGAAAGAACAAAACTTGTCTGAAGAAGAAGCAGAAGATTATTTAAAACAAATGAAAAAAGATAAACGTTATCAACGCGATGTGTACTAAAGAAAGGGTGGTACTTAATGGCTAAATCAAACAAGCAAATTTCAGATGAATTAGACCACAAACTTGACGCTTTAGAATATATAAAAGATGAGAGTAACTATTTACGTGGCACAATTGAAGAAGGATTGGCAGACCCGTTGACTGGTGCCATCTCAGACGATGACACGAAACTATTAAAATTCCATGGTAGTTACCAACAAGATGATAGAGACTTACGTGACGAACGTCGTAAACAAAAGCTTGAACCGGCATACAGCTTTATGATTCGTGTTCGTCTACCAGGTGGTAAAGCAACACCAGAACAATGGATTGCGATGGACGATATTTCAAACAAGTATGCCAATCATACTTTGAAATTGACCACACGCCAGACCTTCCAGTTTCACGGCATTTTAAAAAGAAATTTAAAAACATCAATGAAAAAAATCAATGACTCAGTACTTGATACGATTGCGGCATGTGGGGACGTTAACCGTAATACAATGTGTAATCCTAATCCTTACCAATCAAGTATTCATAAAGAAATTAATGACTATGCGACAGCAATAAGTAATCATTTACTACCACAAACCCATGCATATCACGAAATTTGGCTAGACGGTGAAAAGGTGCTCGATTCTTCAGAAGAAGTAGAGCCAATGTACGGCAAGAAATATTTACCACGTAAGTTCAAAATTGGTATTGCAGTTCCACCAACTAATGATATTGACGTCTACTCTCAAGATATTGGTTTAATCGGTATCATTGAAGATGATCAATTAGTCGGTTTCAACGTAACAATCGGTGGCGGTATGGGTATGACACATGGTAATACAGATACCTACCCACAAGTTGGTCGCTTAGCTGGCTTTATTCCTAAAGATAAAGTAGTAGATGTTTGTGAAAAGATATTAACGATTCAACGCGACTACGGCAATCGTGAGAATCGTAAGAATGCACGTTTCAAATACACGGTCGATCGTTTAGGCGTTGAAAAGGTAGTCGAAGAACTTAATTCACGATTAGGTTGGAATATTCAAGAGGCAAGAGACTTCGAATTCGAACATAACGGCGATCGTCTAGGTTGGATTGAAAGTGAAAAAGGCATTTGGAATTACACTTTGTTTATCCAAAATGGACGTGTCAAAGATACAGAAGATTATAAATTAAAAACGGCATTGCGAGAAATCGCAGAAACACATACGGGCGACTTCAGATTATCTCCAAATCAAAATTTAATTATCGCAAATGTAGTTCCTGAGAAGAAAGATGAAATACAAGGTCTCATCGACCAATACGGTTTAACAGACGGCAAAAATTATACTGGCCTAAGACGTAATTCTATGGCGTGTGTTGCTTTCCCAACATGTGGTCTAGCTATGGCTGAATCAGAACGCTATCTTCCTTCACTTATTTCAAAGATTGAAGATTTATTAGATGAAGCTGGTGTTAATGATGAAGATATTACGATTCGTATGACAGGATGTCCGAATGGTTGTGCGAGACCTGCACTAGCTGAAATTGCCTTTATAGGTAAAGCGCCTGGTAAATACAACATGTATTTAGGTGGAGGCTTTAAAGGTGACCGTTTAAACAAACTGTATAAAGAAAATATTGGCGAACAAGAAATTCTTGAAAGTTTACGACCAATTTTAATCGATTATGGAAAAGAACGTCTCGAAGGCGAACACTTTGGCGATTTTGTTATCCGTTCAGGTGTCGTAGCTAAAGTTCATGGTGGACAAGATTTCCATAGTTAACATTAAAAAGAAGTCAATAAAGTGGGGTGACAAGATGGGGAAAGTGTATCTCGTAGGAGCAGGACCTGGAGATCCTGATTTATTAACAATTAAAGGCATGAAAGCGATTAAAGCTGCCGACGTTATTCTATATGATCGTTTGGTCAACAAAGATATTTTAGACCTAGCTGAACCATCAACGAAATTCTTCTACTGCGGTAAAGATCCTAATAAGCATTCTTTACCACAAGAAGAAACGAATCGAATGTTGGTAAATTTGGCTAAAAAAGGCCATGTTGTCACTCGTTTAAAAGGCGGAGATCCATTCGTCTTTGGAAGAGGCGGAGAAGAAGCGGAAATCTTAGCACATCATCAAATCCTATTTGAGATAGTGCCAGGAGTAACGTCAGGCATCGCCGCCCCTGCGTATGCAGGTATTCCAGTAACGCATAGAGATTATAGCTCTTCAGTAGCATTTGTGACGGCTGTAAATAAACCAGGGATGTCAAAAGAAACATATTGGCAACATTTAGCACAAGGGCCAGAAACATTATGTATCTATATGGGCGTTAAACGTCTAGCCGAAATTTGTGAATTATTAGTGCGACATGGTAAAGGTATTGATACACCAGTAGCATTAGTTCATCTAGGAACAACAGATGCACAAAAGACGGTAGTTGGCACCTTAGGTAATATTGTTACACGCGCTTCGGAAATTAAAAACCCAGCAATGATTGTCGTGGGCGATGTTGTTCACATGCGTCAAAAAATCAGCTGGTTTAAAGAACAAGTTACAGATTCTACCTTAGTGAATAAAGCGTAAGATATTACCACATTAGAACATAAAGGGGGGAACGATATGAGTAGTATGCCACTTATGATTGATTTAAATGATAAACAGATTGTCATTGTCGGAGGCGGAAAAGTAGCTACCCGACGTGCAACTACACTAGTTGAATATTGTTCCTATGTTCATATTGTTAGTCCAACTATCACTTCGGAATTACAGAATTTGCTAGAAAATGGACATCTCACATGGAGTAAAAAGCAATTCGAACCTCAAGATATTAAACATGCATATCTAGTAGTGATTGCGACGAATCAATCTGACGTTAATGATTATGTGAAAGCATCTTTGTCTTATGGTACATTGCTTAACCATGCAGCAGATGCAAAGGCTGGAGATGTCACTTTTCCTAGTATTTTAAAACGGGGACGATTAACGATAAGTGTGTCAACCAATGGTGCTAGTCCAAAGTTAGGTTCCCAAATTATATCAACCTTAAATGACATGTATAACGACAACTATGAAACGTATATTGAATTTTTATATCAAAGTAGACAGTATATTAAAGAATTAACAATTGAGCCATCTAGAAAGCAACGCCTATTACAACAAATTGTGTCTGACGAATATTTAGATGAAGATAAACAACTTGAATTCATGCGATGGCTCCAATCACAAGCTGAGGATAAGGGGTCATGTGATATATGAGAAAATTATTTATATTTGCATTAGCTGGATTTTTAGCCCAACTTGTTGATGGTTCACTCGGAATGGGTTTCGGTGCCTCATCATCATCTATATTATTAACGTATGGTATTGCACCTGCTATTGTATCGGCAACCGTGCACTTTTCGGAAATAGCTACTACAGCAGCGTCAGGAACATCGCACTGGAAATTTGAAAATGTACATAAACCTACTATGTTAAAGCTAGCTATTCCAGGGGCAATTAGTGGTTTTATAGGCGCAGGTTTACTCACTCAAATACATGGCGAGTATATTAAACCTTATATTGCATTATTTCTACTCTCAATGGGCGTCTATATTTTATATCAATTTTTATTCAAACGTAAAAAAGAATTTCATACGCATATTGGCAAGGTAAGTGGCGTTAAACTTGTACCTCAAGGTGCGATTGCAGGATTTTTAGATGCGATTGGTGGTGGAGGATGGGGCCCAGTAAACACTCCATTGTTGCTAGCTAGCCATAAAATTCAACCGCGCTATGCGATTGGTACAGTATCGGCCAGTGAATTCTTTGTTACGTTATCAACATCGCTTAGTTTTATTATCTTTTTAGGTATTACACAAATTAATTGGTGGTTTGTCATTGCGCTAAGCATTGGGGGTATGGTGGCTGCACCTATTTCAGCCTATTTAACAAAAGTATTACCGATAAATATTTTGGCTATTTGTGTAGGTGGATTAATTATCTTCACCAATAGCAATGCCTTAATGACTTATTTTGTGAAAGACGAGGTCATTACTAATATTGTAAGATTTGCGATTATTTGTGCAATTGTGATTTTAGTGATTATTACAGTCATTCGAAACAAGAAATTGTCTTTTTCTTACAAATAAAACCGAGTAAACGAATCAAATTAATTGGAAAAGGGGTTATCAAATTATGGCAACACATGAAGAGATTATTCATAACACAATTAAACCACACGGAGGAGAACTTATTAATCGCGTCATAGAAGGGGAAGAACGTGAACGTTTAATTAAAGCAGCACAATCTTATAAGTCACTTACTTTAAATCCGTGGGCAATTTCTGATTTAGAATTAATCGGTATTGGTGGGTTTAGTCCACTAACTGGGTTTATGGGAGAAGCCGACTATATTAAAGTTGTTGAAGATACACATCTGGAAAATGGTTTAGTATGGAGTATCCCTATTACGTTACCCGTAACAGAAGCCGAAGCAAATAACTTAGATATTAATGACGATATTGCTCTTTATGGTGAAGACGGAGAGTTGTACGGAACATTAAAACTTAAAGAAAAGTATACGTATGACAAAGAAAAAGAAGCTAAAAACGTGTACGGCACTACAGATGAAGCTCATCCAGGCGTTAAGAAAGTTTATGAGAAAGGCAATGTTTATTTGGCTGGCCCTATCCAATTACTTAATCGACCTAAACATGATGAATTCACAGACTATCATTTAGATCCGGCAGAAACACGTCAATTATTTCACGATATTGGTTGGAAGACAGTTGTCGGTTTCCAAACACGTAATCCAGTCCATCGTGCACATGAATATATTCAAAAATCTGCGTTAGAAATTGTAGATGGGCTATTACTTAACCCATTAGTAGGTGAAACTAAAGCCGATGATATTCCTGCCGATGTACGTATGGAAAGTTATCAAGCGATTCTAAGTAATTATTTCCCTAAAGATAGAGCTCGTTTAGTCATTTATCCAGCTGCTATGCGCTATGCTGGCCCACGTGAAGCTATCTTGCATGCGACAGTCCGCAAAAACTATGGTTGTACTCACTTTATTGTCGGTCGTGATCACGCAGGCGTAGGCGATTACTATGGTACGTATGAAGCGCAAGAGCTTATTTCTCAATTTGAGGATGAATTAGATATTCAAATCTTAAAATTTGAACATGCGTTTTATTGTAAAAAATGTGGCAACATGGCTACAGCTAAAACTTGCCCGCATGATGCCTCTGAACATGTGCATTTAAGCGGTACAAAAGTAAGAGAAAAATTACGCAATGGTGAATCTTTACCAACTGAATTTTCAAGACCAGAAGTAGCAGAAGTCTTAATCAAAGGGTTAAAACAAAATTAAGTCGGGGGAATATAAAATGAGTCAATCTAGTCATATTACATGGCACGATTCTGAAGTAACGAAAGCAGATAGACAACAGCAAAATGGTCATAAGAGTGTTGTTATTTGGTTTACAGGATTATCTGGTTCAGGAAAATCAACTGTATCAGTAGCACTTGAAAAGGCTTTGTTTGAACAAGGTAAACATTCGTATCGTCTAGATGGTGACAATGTACGCCATGGTTTGAATAAAAATTTAGGGTTTAGTCCAGAAGATCGTAAAGAAAATATACGTCGCATTGGCGAAGTCAGCAAACTATTAGTTGATGCTGGAACGATTGCGATTACCGCGTTTATCTCGCCTTATAGACAAGACCGAGATGATGTACGTGCTATATTAGAAGAGGGCGAATTTATCGAAGTCTATACAGAATGTAGCGTGGAAGAATGTGAGAAACGTGATCCTAAAGGTCTTTATGAAAAAGCGCGTTCAGGCGAAATTAAAGAATTTACTGGTATTAGTGCACCATACGAAGCGCCTAATCATCCAGAAATTACTATTAATACAGAACAACAAAGCGTAGAAGCATCAGTTGAACATATACTTAACTATTTAAAAGAAAAGCAATATATATAGAAAAAAGGGAGTCTCATCAGAAATCTATGAAATAATATTAGATTTCTGGCGAGGCTCCCAACTTTTTACATAAAAACTTCGTTTATATAGAAGTAATTGGATGAATTTAAAACATAATTATTAGAAATGTTAGCCTCTAAAAAAGTTCTTCGTTTCCCGATTCACATGAAATAAAACATTTATTTAATTATCAGATATATTACAGTCGCTGTAATGATGAAAATTGATAAACAGATATAAACACTGTCATAGTAGTCTTTTAGTATCTGTAAAATTCTATTGCATTCATTACAAATAGAGTTAGATTATTATGATTCATTTACAAACTCATGAAATAGCCCACAAAACCTTGTTTGTTTGATACAGTATGTCTTGTCGTTATTTAGCGAGAAAAAATTAAGTCAAAGAGACTAAGAAATTATAAACTACAGATAGCCACGAGATAAAATTTTGTTCAAACTTTATAGGAGGATTTTTAATTATGAAAAAAATCGCAACAGCTACAATTGCAACAGCAGGTATCGCAACATTCGGACTAGCACATCACGATGCACAAGCAGCTGAAAACAATAATGGATACAATCCAAATGACCAATATTCATACAGCTACACTTACACAATCGATCAACAAGGTAACTACCATTATGATTGGAAAGGTAACTGGAGCCCATCTCAAGCTCAACAAGGTGGTCAACAAAATAGTGGCAATCAAGCAGTAAATAATACTCAATCAAACAACAACTACACTTACAATAATGCGCAAGCAACTACAAATAATACACAATCATATACTGCAAACAACAACAATGGCGGTGGCTTAGGCGCAAGCTACACAACATCAGATCGTAATATTAAAGTAACAACTCAAAATGCACCAACATCACAATCAACTACAAAAGCATTTGCTGGTAAATCAAGTTCAGGTGCTAACCTTTACACTGCAGGTCAATGTACGTACTACGTATATGAAAAAGCAGGTAACATCGGTAATACTTGGGGTAACGCTAATAACTGGGCAACTGCAGCAGCACAAGATGGTTATTCAGTAAGTAATTCACCAAAAGCTGGAGCAGTTATGCAAACATCTCAAGGCGCATATGGCCACGTGGCATATGTTGAGAACGTAAACAGTGATGGTTCAGTAGAAGTTTCTGAAATGAACTATAATGGCGGACCTGGCGTAGTATCAACACGTACTATTTCAGCTAGCCAAGCAAGCTCATACAACTATATTTCATAAGTTTATACAACTATTACAAGGTTGTGAGAGGCTAGAACATTTATAATATAAATGTTCTAGCCTTTTTGTGTTTATAGGAGTTGGATAAGATGAAGATGTATTCGAGGCTTATCTTCATCAATTCTATTTAATTGGCCACTTTCTCAAATGACATAATAAGATTTCTCGCGTTGTGATTGAAGACGGAGTGGAACGGGAAATACATTAATAATAAAGCTATACAACTAAAATTCCAGTTCACGATTAATACTGAAGGACGGTGAGTAAATATGGCATTTGAAGTAATAAAATGGATTATCATAGGATTAATCGTTATAGTAACTATTGCTATTATATGTGGACTAATTTGGGGCTCTTTATTAGAAGAGCGTGCCTATGACAAACGTTCTAAAAAGCAAAAACAAAAAGAAGAAGAAAGAAATTTACGTATGGCACGAGGTCATACCGATGATGAAGAAACATATGATGAGTCTGGTAAAGTTGAACTCAAAGATGATATAAATAAAGATTATCACAATAAAGAGACGCGATAGATAATTTATAATCCTTTGAAAGTAGTATGTTACATCTTACTTTCAAAGGAATTTTTTATGTTATTAACTTTATTTGATAATCGTTATCATTTATTATTATATTATATGGAAAAATTTAGATGTTCACAGATTATATGCATTTAACTTTGTGAATTTTTGTCAATTATATACTTTTAACATATTGAAGTGGTAAAATAATCTATGTTAAAAAAATCACAATAATTTTCTGAAAAGTTAGGAGCGCTTATCATGCTACTGTTTGTAGTAGAAATTATCATAATGATATTGGCCATATTATTAGGATTGCGTACAGCTGGCGCACTAGGATGTGGGATCTTCGCCATCGTGGCGCAACTTATTATGATATTTGGCTTTCAACTGCCTCCAGGTTCGGCACCTGTTACTGCAATTTTAATCATTTTATCTATTGGTATCGCTGGCGGTACTTTACAAGCTACAGGTGGAATAGACTACTTAGTCTTTCTTGCTTCTAAAATTATCGAACGTTTTCCCAAATCAATCATATTTATTGCACCAATGATTGTCTTTTTATTTGTATTTGGGGTAGGTACGGCAAATATTGCTCTTTCATTAGAGCCAATTATTGCACATACGGCCGCTAAAGCAAATATTCAACCGAAGCGCCCATTAACAGCATCTGTCTTAACGGCTAATTTAGCATTGCTTTGTAGTCCAGCAGCTTCAGCTACCGCTTATCTCATCTCTGTTATGGCTGGCTATGATATCTCGATGGGGAAATATTTAAGTATTGTCTTACCGACTGCTATTATTACGATGTTAATGCTAAGTGTATTTTGTACGTTTGTTGGACGCAAATCTAGCGTAACTCCTAGCGAAATTGCTCATACACCTGACGTTGATGTAGCGCATTCATTTTCAACTAAAACGAAACTTGGCGTGCTTTCTTTTCTCCTATGTGTAGCAGGGATTCTGACGTTTGGTGTATTCCCAAATCTCATGCCATCATTTAACGTCGATGGTTCTACGGTAAAAGTTACAATGACGGAAATTGTCCAATTCTTTATGTATCTAAGTGCTGCTATTAACTTATTGATGTTAAAAATTAATACAAGCGATATATTATCTTCAAATATTACACAGTCTGCTATAGGTGCACTGTTCGCTGTATTAGGTCCTGGGTGGTTGGGTGCAACTGTATTTAATGCACCTCAAAATTTGAAAATTATACAAGATGATATTGGTAAAACAATCCAATCTGTACCTTGGCTAGTTATTATTCTAGTGGCTATTGTGGCGATGATTGTTATTTCACAAACAGCTACAGCATCAATTATGGTGCCGATTGTGATGAGCATGGGGATACCACCTATGTATTTTATTGCTATGGTCCAAACACTCAATGTTAACTTTGTTATTCCGGCACAACCTACATTGTTATTTGCCGTGAGTTTAGATGAAACAGGTCGCACGAGACCAACAAGCTTTATTATTCCAGGATTCTTTACGATTATCGTATCAATTATAGTTGGTTTCTTGATTAAAGCAATATTAGGATATTAGATATAGAGAACTGCCAAATTAGAGAGAATATCGAAATCTATTAGATTTCGGTTTCTCTCTTTTTTATTGCTTAAAAAGTAGTTGTCTTATAAAAAATAGAAATAAATATAAATTCATATTATAAGTATAAATATACAATATAAATGCATTATAAAAATTGTTAAATACGTTAATTTTTAATTTAACACTCTTGTTATGGCAATCTTAAATACTGAAAAATTTGTCAGAAATATATATTTATTCAATAGTTTTATTGGTAGTTTTTGAATGTAATTTGCATTTTTATTTAATTTTAGATATCGTCAATATGTGAATAAAGTGTGTCAAACCATCTATTGATATAACTATAATGAGGAGGAACACAATTGAAACGTCAAAAGATTATGGATTGGCCAACGTTTATAGGGACGGTAGTCGTACTACTCGTCGCGGTAATTCCTATGATGGCTTTTCCAAAAGCTAGTGAAACAGTGATTACTGATATTAACAGTGCAATCTCTAATTCAATAGGTTCTGTATATTTATTTATGGGATTAGCAATTTTATTCTTTGTACTTTACATAGCATTTGGCAGATACGGCAATGTCACATTAGGAAGAGCAAGTGATAAGCCGGAATTTAACAATTTTAGCTGGGCATCAATGTTATTCTGCGCGGGTATCGGATCAGATATTCTTTATTGGGGTGTTATTGAGTGGGCATTCTACTACCAAGTCCCACCTAATGGCGCAAAAGGAATGACAGATGAAGCTCTTACATACGCAACACAATATGGCATGTTCCACTGGGGACCTATTGCCTGGGCAATATATGTCTTGCCAGCCTTACCAATCGGCTATTTAGTCTTCGTTAAAAAACAACCAGTCTATAAAATTAGTCAAGCATGTCGTCCGGTATTAAAAGGTCAAACTGATAAATTCTTAGGTAAATTAGTAGATATTTTATTTATCTTTGGATTGTTAGGAGGGGCAGCGACGTCACTTGCCCTGGGTGTACCAATGATTTCAGCCGGCATTGAGAGATTAACGGGTATCGACGGTAAGAACATGGTGGTACGTTCAATTATCCTCTTAACTATAACGGTAATCTTCGCAATCAGTTCTTATACTGGCCTGAAGAAGGGGATTCAAAAACTGAGTGATGTTAACGTATGGCTATCATTCATTTTATTAGCTTTCGTATTTATCGTAGGTCCAACCGTTTTTATTATGGAGACGACTATTACAGGATTCGGTAATATGTTAAGAGACTTCTTCCATATGGCAACATGGGTGGAACCTTTTGGAGGTATTAAAGGACGTAAAGAAACTAATTTCTCACAAGATTGGACGATTTTCTATTGGTCCTGGTGGTTAGTATATGCGCCATTTATTGGGTTATTTATCGCCCGTATTTCAAAAGGTCGTCGCTTGAAAGAAGTTATTTTAGGTACAATTATTTATGGTACATTAGGATGCCTATTATTCTTCGGTATCTTTGGTAACTATGCAGTTTACTTGCAAATTACAGGTGAATTTAACGTGATTAATTTCTTAAATTCACATGGTACTGAAGCTACGATTATTGAGGTCATGCATCAATTGCCATTCTCAACATTGATTGTAGTATTATTTTTAATTTCTGCGTTTTTATTCTTAGCTACTACGTTCGATTCAGGTTCTTACATTTTAGCGGCTGCCTCACAAAAGAAAGTTGTTGGAGAACCTTTAAAAGCCAATCGTTTATTTTGGGCTTTCGCATTATGTTTATTACCTTTCTCACTTATGTTAGTAGGTGGGGAACGAGCGCTTGAAGTGTTAAAAACAGCGTCTATTCTTGCCAGTGTACCGTTGATTGTAATCTTTATCTTTATGATGATTTCGTTTATTATTACGCTTAATAAAGATCGGATTAAACTAGAAACACGTGCGGATAAACTTAAAGAGATTGAACGACGCTCACTTCGTATCGTTCAAGTAAAAGAAGACCCAGAAGACGATAATTTATAACAAAAAATAGGAGTAAAGGTGATTTGATTAGTAATCATCTTTACTCCTATTTTTATATCAATATTTTGTATTGTTTGGCCCGCATTTTCCTAGGGGATGGGTCGAGCCTCGGTCTCGACGCTCATCCTATTCCCCCAGGAGTCTCACCAACAATACTACGTTGATTGTATGTAGTTTTACATTAAATTACTTAGAAAAGTAACATGGTCTAACTTGGCTAAAGCGAGACAGAAAACGTTGAACTTACATTAGAAATCTGTCGGCTCTTCTTTTTAGTCGTCATCATCTTCTGGTATAGGATAATGTTCAAATATTTGGCCACTTTCAATAGCGTTGCTTAAGTTGTCTAACCATTTACAGTATTTTTTAGTGTGATCTAACTGAGCTTGAATGTTATCAACTTCAGCCTGTGTTTCAGCGTCTAATTCCACGCCTTGAAACGTTTCTTGTAATAGTAACTCAGCCTTTTCGACTGCCTCTAAATTTCTATCTACTTCGCGTTCCCACTTTTGAGTGAAGAAATTACGGAAGAAATTAAAGAAGTTCTTCTCAGCTATGAAATGTTGTTTTCGGCTACCACGCGTAAATTGTTGTTTTACGATATCGAATTCTTGTAACTTTTTCACACTTGCACTCATACTTGGTTTGCTCATTTGTAAATGTTCACGCATTTCATCAAGCGTCATGCTACCTTCGAAGACCATCGTGCCGTATAAGTTACCTACACTTCTATTTGTGCCGTATAAATCCATTGTTTCACCAATTGAATTAATGACTAAATCTTTAGCCTCTTCAATCTTTTGGTCGTAGTTCACTGAACGTGCCATCTTGCACCTCCATCACTGCATATTTGTTACTACGAAATAAACAAATATATGCGTTCATTTTTTCAATTCTCAACCATTATAAATTGTTTTCTCGAAACTTTCAAAAGTGTGTTATCAGGATTTGTGTTTTTGGGGTTTTTATTTTCAAAAAGAGGAAAACGGGCATAAAGCACCAAGTTGCAAGACTACGGAAATTATGCTAATCTAGTTCTGTAAAATTCGTTAAATAAAAATTTAACAAACTTAACGGAGGTCGTTTGATGGAACTTGTAGAAAAATTGTCTAATCGTCAATATATTGATGGTAAATGGGTCGAAAGCTCAAATGGAAACACAAGAGAAATTATCAATCCTTATAATCAACAAGTCATCTTCACAGTAGCAGAAGGTACAGTTGAAGATACTGAACAAGCTATTTTAGCAGCGCGTCGTGCTTTTGAAGCTGGTGAATGGTCATTAGAAACAAGTGAAGCCAGAGGCAAGAAAGTAAGAGCAATTGCTGACAAAATTACAGAGCATCGTGATGAATTAGCTAAATTGGAAACATTAGATACTGGTAAAACGTTAGAAGAATCATATGCAGATATGGATGATATCGCAAATGTTTTCACATATTTTGCCGGACTTGCAGATAAAGACGGTGGCGAAATTATTAATACGCCAATTCCAAACTCAGAAAGTAAAGTCGTTAAAGAACCTGTAGGGGTAGTAACTCAAATTACTCCTTGGAATTATCCATTACTCCAAGCATCATGGAAGATTGCGCCGGCGTTAGCGACAGGTTGTTCACTTGTAATGAAACCAAGTGAAATCACACCATTAACTACTATTCGTGTGTTTGAACTAATGGAAGAAGTTGGCTTCCCTAAAGGTGTGATCAACCTTATTTTAAGTAGTGGTGAAGAAGTTGGCGATACATTATCAGGTCATGAAGAAGTTGACTTAGTATCATTCACAGGCGGTATTGAAACTGGTAAACATATTATGAAAAATGCAGCCAACCACGTAACTAATATTGCGTTAGAACTTGGCGGTAAGAACCCAAATATTATCTTTGATGATGCAGATTTCGAATTAGCAGTAGACCAAGCATTAAATGGTGGTTATTTCCATGCCGGACAGGTTTGTTCAGCAGGTTCACGTATTTTAGTGCATAACGATATTAAAGATAAATTCGAAAAGGCATTAATCGATCGTGTCGGTAAAATTAAATTAGGTAACGGTTTCGATGATGAGACGGAAATGGGACCAGTTATTTCTACTGAACACCGTGACAAAATTGAAAAATACATGGAAGTAGCTAAAGAAGATGGCGCTACAATCGCAATTGGTGGTAAGCGTCCTGACAGAGAAGACTTACAAGACGGTTTATTCTTCGAGCCAACAGTCATTACAGATTGCGATACGTCAATGCGTATTGTTCAAGAAGAAGTATTTGGACCAGTAGTAACAGTCGAAGGCTTTGACAGTGAAGAAGAAGCAATCAAATTAGCAAATGATTCAATTTACGGTTTAGCTGGTGCAGTATTTACTAAAGATATCGGTAAAGCCCAACGTGTAGCTAACAAACTTAAATTAGGTACCGTATGGATTAATGACTTCCATCCTTACTTTGCTCAAGCACCATGGGGCGGTTATAAACAATCAGGTATTGGACGTGAATTAGGTAAAGAAGGATTAGAAGAGTACTTAATTAGTAAACATATCTTAACAAATACTAATCCAGAACCAGTAAATTTCTTCAGTAAATAAAAGTTTCATGCTAATAACTATGGGAGCGATTCGGAATCTAGAATGAGTTCAGAGATTGTGCATTCGTATCCCGGTAGAATGGATTGAAAATGGACAATGTCAGGCAATGTCAAGTATTGTCGGATGTTCATTTCAATCATTTACTACCAAATATAATGCAGTCCAGAACATTTAATTGATGTCTCAGGCTGCATTTTTCAAATATCATATATGAGCGTATCGAACTTAAATACATTTTAGATAAACATAATTCCATTTTTAAGGGAGGACGAATTCAACATGAGTGAAAACAAATCATACGATTATGTCATTATCGGTGGCGGTAGTGCCGGTTCTGTATTAGGCAATCGTTTGTCAGAAGATAAAGATAAAGAAGTATTGGTATTAGAAGCAGGACGTAGTGATTATCCATGGGATTTATTTATTCAAATGCCAGCTGCATTAATGTTCCCATCAGGTAATAAATTTTATGATTGGATTTATGAAACCGAAGAAGAACCACATATGGGGCGTAAGGTAGACCATGCACGTGGTAAAGTGCTTGGTGGTTCTAGTTCAATTAACGGGATGATTTATCAACGTGGTAACCCAATGGACTATGAAGGATGGGCAGAACCAGAAGGCATGGAAACGTGGGACTTCGCTCACTGTTTACCTTATTTTAAACGTTTAGAGAAAACTTATGGTGCGGCGCCTTATGATAAATTTAGAGGTCATAGTGGTCCAATTAAATTGAAACGAGGTCCTGCGACAAATCCTTTATTTAAATCATTCTTTGATGCCGGAGTTGAAGCTGGTTATCATAAAACGAAAGACGTAAATGGTTATAGACAAGAAGGCTTTGGACCTTTTGATAGCCAAGTACATAATGGACGTCGTGTGTCAGCTTCAAGAGCTTACTTACACCCCGCAATGAGACGCAAAAACTTAACAGTTAAAACACGTGCGTTTGTCACTGAAATTCATTTTGATGGTAATAAAGCAACAGGTGTTACTTTCAAACGTAATGGCAAACTTCACACAGTAGAAGCTGGCGAAGTTATTCTATCTGGTGGAGCATTTAATACACCTCAATTATTACAATTATCAGGTATCGGTGATGCTGAATTCTTAAAATCTAAAGGTATTGAACCACGTATGCATTTACCAGGCGTAGGTGAGAACTTTGAAGATCACCTAGAAGTGTATATTCAACATAAATGTAAACAACCTGTATCGCTTCAACCTAGTCTAGATATTAAACGTATGCCATGGATTGGTTTGCAATGGATCTTTGCGCGTAAAGGTGCAGCAGCATCTAACCACTTTGAAGGTGGCGGTTTCGTAAGATCTAATGATCAAGTAGACTATCCAAACTTAATGTTCCACTTCTTACCAATTGCGGTAAGATATGACGGTCAAAAAGCGCCAGTTGCTCATGGTTACCAAGTGCACGTTGGCCCGATGTATTCTAATTCACGTGGTAGCTTAAAAATTAAATCTAAAGACCCATTTGAAAAACCAAGCATTGTCTTCAATTATTTATCAACAAAAGAAGATGAACAGGAATGGGTGGAAGCGATTCGCGTAGCTAGAAATATCTTGTCGCAACATGCTATGGATCCATTTAACGGCGGAGAAATTTCACCAGGACCATCAGTACAAACAGATGAAGAAATTTTAGACTGGGTACGAAAAGATGGCGAAACTGCGCTACACCCTTCATGTAGTGCGAAAATGGGACCTGCCTCTGATCCAATGGCAGTAGTAGACCCATTAACAATGAAAGTTTACGGTATGGAAAACTTACGTGTAGTAGATGCATCTGCTATGCCGAGAACCACAAACGGTAATATCCATGCGCCTGTCCTTATGTTAGCTGAAAAAGCGGCGGATATTATTCGTGGTAAAGAACCATTAGAACCTCAATACGTAGATTACTATAAACACGGCGTGAGCGATGAAAAAGCAGGCGCTATGGAATTCGACCCATATTATAAACATTAATATCGTATAGCTATAACCAGGCTAGGACATTTATATTATAAGTGTTCTAGTCTTTTTTACATTCGGAACAGTAATCAACTTAAATGCTTTCACGTTAAAATTCCTTTTACTATTTTTAATTAACTTTATCGAGGAAGGACGGAACTATATTCAAAAAACATTAAATCTCTGTTTTTCTTCTATTTTTAGGGTAATAACAAGAAGTGTTCATTTTTAAGAATTTAAATAGCATTTTAATGCATTCAAAAAGTTAACTATATCTACTTCATATTTAAAGTGTGTAACAACATAAGACAGAGTGAAAGTCTTATAATATAACAAAAGGAGTGGATAGACATGACTAAAGATTTAGTCCAACGTTTACAAGATAAAGAGGAACGTATGATTGACATACGTAGGCACTTACATCAACATCCGGAATTGTCATTTAAAGAAACTGAGACGCCTCAATATATTGCTGACTTCTATAAAGATAAAGATTGTACTGTCGATACAAATGTAGGCGACAATGGCGTTAAAGTGACAATCGATAGCGGACAACCTGGTAAGACCATTGCTATTCGCGCAGACTTTGATGCTTTACCTATCCAGGAAGACACAGGACTTTCATTTGCCTCGGAAAATGATGGAGTTATGCACGCATGTGGTCATGATGCGCATACCGCTTATATGTTAATTTTGGCAGAAACATTGATTGAGATGAAAGACCAATTTAATGGTAAGGTAGTCGTTATTCATCAACCTGCAGAAGAAATGCCGCCGGGTGGTGCTAAAGGCATGATTGAAGATGGCGTGTTAGAAGGTGTAGACCATGTACTTGGCGCCCACGTCATGACAAATATGGAGCCTGGTAAGGTGTATTACCGTCCTGAGAATGTTCAAACTGGCCGTTCATACTTTAAATTGACTATTCAAGGAGAAGGTGGGCACGGTTCTTCTCCACATACGGCGAATGATGCTATTGTAGCCGGAGCAAACTTTGTAACGACGGCGCAAACGATTGTGTCACGTCGTTTAAATCCCTTTGAAACAGGTGTAGTAACGATTGGTTCTTTCGATGGAAAAGGGCAATTCAATGTCATTAAAGACAAGGTAACCTTAGAAGGTGATGTGCGTGCATTAACTGATGCCACACGTGATTGTATCGAAGAGGCACTACAACAAATTGTTGAGGGATTGGAAAAAACATTCGACGTGAAATGTGATTTTGAATTTAGTAAAGATTATCCTGCATTGTATAATGATCCAGATTTCACAAAATATGTAGCAACAACAATCCAAAATGCAGATTTAGCTGATGTCGAAGGCGTTGAAGAATGTGAGGCACAACCACCATCAGAAGATTTCGCATTCTACGCTAAAGCATTACCAAGTACGTTTATTTACTCAGGTGCAGCGCCACAAGAAGGTAAAGTATACCCTCATCACCATCCAAAATTTAATATCGATGAAAAAAGTATGTTAGTTGCTGCAGAGGCGGTTGGTGCGGTAGTCTTAGATTATTTAAGTTCTAAATAATAGATATAATTATAGGTGGTAGACGTTATCAATTTATCTATCTCAGTTTCAATACTAGTGTTAAGCGAGGTATCGTGATAGTATTAGCATATATCTAGACACTGGGGTGAGATGATGAGTTTTTATGAATTTATGCAAGGTTTTATTGGTGATAAGACTCCGTTAGGTGAACTCACGCAGTGGATTAATCAAGACCAATACTTTCCAAAGCATGAGAATTTCTCAGAAAACATATTAAATTACTTTTTAAAAATTCCAACATTAGATCATGAATTTTTAGAAATCGTCAAACGTTCTATTTCATTATATGAACAAAGTCGACTACGAAGTAACATATAGATATAAAAATCAAAGATAGCTTGATGCTAGTTTAGAAATGAAGGAAGTAAATTATGATTTTAAATGACAGTTATAAGACATATGTAATTGAAGAAATAACTGACCAAGAAATAGCTATCAAGAAAAATAATGATCTTCATCACTATAACGTGTTAGAAGCAATTAACGACTTATCAAACGACTCCTTTTGCGTTTTGAATCATTTGTTTGTTAATGATGAAATGGAGCATCAATTTGAGAAGAAGTTTTTAGAACGACCTAAATATTTACAAGAGGAACCAGGGTTTAAAGCGTTACGCTTTTTACGCCCTGAATCATTAGAACGTCACTATATTATTTTAACGCTATGGGAAAGTCGACAAGCCTTTTATGATTGGCAGAATTCTACAGCTTACAGTAAAACACATAAAAAAAGAGGTACTAAAGAAGGTGTCGATCGCGATATTGTGAATCGTGACTTGTCTTATAATGTACGTATTGAACTAGCTGGCTTAGAATCTAAAGTTGATTTAGCACATATTTTTTAACAATTAAGATTAAGTTTCTTGTCAGTAGATTTTAGACATTAGGAACTTAATCTTTTTAATTTTCAAGAAAAATAGAACTAAAACGCTTACTCAAGGGATTTAAATTTCATTGTCCTAAAGTGTTTGATAATATGATAATTAAGTAGAACCGAAAGGGAGTATAGTAATGGATAATACAAGCTTATTGGCACCAGAAACCTATAATATTGTTTCTGAAATTGAAAAGCATGCCTCAAATGTCACTAAACAAGCACTTATTTATGAAAACGGAACAGACGAAACGAAGACTGTTACATATTCAGAATTAATTAAAAATGCGAATAAAGTAGGTCATGTCTTACTAAATCATGGATTAAAAAAAGGTGATAAAGTTTTAATTATGATGCCTCGTGCTATCATGACGTATGAACTTTATCTTGCCGCTTTGAAATTAGGAATTGCAATTATTCCAAGTTCTGAAATGTTAAGAACAAAAGATTTACAATATCGTGTTACACATGGTGAGATTGACGCTATTATTACAATGGCCGACTTTATTGAAGAATTTAAAGGAATTAAAGAGTATGACACTTTAACAAAATTTATCATCAACGGCTATGAAGATGGTTGGATCAATATTGAAGATGAAAAAGCTACACAAAGTGATGAGCTTGAAATCGAAAAAACATCTAGAGATGATATTGCGATTTTATCTTATACATCAGGAACTACAGGTAATCCAAAGGCTGTTACGCATTCACATGGCTGGGGCTTTGCTCATATGAAGATGGCACCTGAACATTGGCTATGCATTGGAGAAGATGACTTAGTATGGGCTACTGCTGCACCTGGTTGGCAAAAATGGGTGTGGAGTCCATTCTTATCAATTATGGGTTCAGGCGCTACTGCGTTTGTCTATAATGGTAAATTCAATCCTTCACGCTATTTATCACTACTACAAGACTTTAAAATTAACGTGTTATGTTGTACACCGACTGAATATCGTATGATGGCTAAATTAAGTAATCTTCAAGATTATAATTTAGAACATCTACATAGTGCTGTGTCAGCTGGCGAACCACTGAACCGTGAAGTTGTAGAACAATTCCGTAAGAACTTTAATTTAACTGTACGCGATGGTTATGGCCAAACCGAAAGTACATTATTGATTGGTTTCTTAAAAGACACTGAACCAAGACCAGGATCAATGGGTAAACAAATTCCTGGAAGCGGTACTACAGTAGTAGATGACGAGGGCAATCCAGTAGAGAGAAATGTGAAAGGGAACATTGCATTACCTCTAGATTTCCCAGGACTTTTCAAAGGATATTACAAAGATGAAGAACGTACAAAAGCTGCGGAAACTGGTGATTATTATATTACCGGAGATCTAGCACATATTGATGATGATGGTTACTTCTGGTTTGAAGGGCGCCGTGATGACATTATTATCAGTTCAGGTTATACAATTGGGCCATTTGAAGTTGAAGATGCTTTAACCAATCATTCAGCAGTAAAAGAATGTGCGGTAGTAGCTAGCCCACATGAAATTAGAGGTAATATTGTTAAAGCTTTCGTTGTATTACAAGATGGTTATAATGGTGATGAAGATTTAGTAAAAGAATTACAAGCTTTTGCGAAAAATGAAGTTGCACCATATAAATATCCACGTGCAATTGAATTTATCGACTCGCTACCTAAAACAACTTCTGGTAAAACGCGTCGTGTAGAGTTGCGTGATGCCGAACGTGAAAAATATAATAAAGAAAATGGCTTTAAATAGTAAAGCATATTGATCATCCTCATATATGATTAGAATAACTTCTAGTTATGTATGAGGATTTTTTATTTTTGGAAAAGGATAGAATAACTTTAAAATAAATTTCAAAACTTTTCGAAGACAAATAGTATGACACAATTGTATTGTTGATTATATAAAAGCATGAAGTGTTTGAAAGGCATAATTATGACTGATTTATGGCGTTTTTGTAAACGTTTCCTAAATGAATATAGTTTTTGATTGTAATTATTCATACTATATGACATACTCATAATTAATTAGTATGACATAATAAATATAGAGGTGGTATAAACATGACAAAATACATATATGCATTTGATGAAGGACAGAAGTCCATGAAAGATTTACTAGGAGGTAAAGGAGCTAACCTTTCTGAGATGAAACGTTTAGGTTTACCTGTACCTGATGGTTTTACAATTACGACAGAGGCGTGTATTGAATATTTACGTCAAGGTAAATCATTGTCTACTGAAGTTAAAACACAATTGATTGATCATCTTACAGCATTTTCAGAAAGAACAGGGAAATCATTCTCATCTGATGCCAATTTATTACTTGTATCTGTGCGTAGTGGTGCAAAAATTTCGATGCCAGGTATGATGGATACTATTCTTAACTTAGGGTTAAATGATGATAACGTGATGAAGCTTGCAGATAAAACTGGCGACGCACGCTTTGCTTATGATTGTTATCGTCGTTTATTACAAATGTTCGGTGAGGTTGTATATAACGTACCGATGCAATCATTTGATACATATTTTGAAGATTATAAACAACGTCATAACTTTGAGAATGACGCTGCAATAACGGCAGAAGGTTTACAAGAAATTTGTGAACGTTTTAAAGAAATTTATGTAGAAGAAGTGTATAAACCTTTTCCACAAGAACCGTTAAAACAATTAGAAGAAGTCATTGAAGCAGTATTTAAATCTTGGGACAATGATCGTGCGCGAATTTATCGTGATTTAAATGAGATTCCACATGATATTGGTACAGCAGTGAATATTCAAGAAATGGTCTTTGGTAATAGTGGGGATAATAGTGGAACAGGCGTTGCCTTTACCCGTAATCCAGTGACTGGAGAGAGTAAATTATTTGGCGAATATTTATTAAATGCCCAAGGTGAAGATGTAGTAGCTGGAATTCGTACACCAAAAGATATTTCAACATTAAACGACCAAATGCCCGAAGTTCATAAAGAATTTGTCGAAGTAACTCAACAATTAGAACAACATTATAAAGACATGCAAGATATTGAATTTACGATTGAAAATGGAAAATTGTACTTATTACAAACACGTAATGGTAAGCGTACTGCACGTGCTGCCATTCAAATTGCTGTTGATTTAGTAGAAGAAGGCGTTATTACTAAAGAAGAAGCAATGACAAAAGTAGATGTGAAATCAATTGATCAATTACTGCATCCTAATTTTGATGAGGAAGCGTTAAAAGAAGCTACAGAAATTTCTAAAATGGGTCTACCAGCAAGTCCTGGGGCGGCTACAGGTCAAATCGTCTTCTCGGCTGAAGATGCTAAAGCACAAGCAGAGGCAGGAAAGAAAGTCATCTTAATGCGCCCAGAAACATCACCAGAAGATATTGAAGGAATGGTCGCAAGTGAAGCCATCGTCACAACTCATGGTGGTATGACGTCGCATGCAGCAGTAGTAGCGCGTGGTATGGGTAAATGTTGTGTAACTGGCTGTTCTGATTTAGAGATTAATACAGTAGCGAAGACGATTTATTACAACGGTGGAGAACTTCACGAAGGTGATACAATCTCTGTTGATGGCTCTAAAGGCGATATCTATATTGGCGAAATCAAAACGGTTAGCGCAGAGCATAGTGAAGCCTTTAACCAATTTAGGGAATGGTCTGAAGATATTGCACGCTTAAATGTACGTATGAATGCAGAAACACCTCAAGATATTTCAGCAGGCTATCAATTTAGTGCGAAAGGTATCGGCTTAGTACGTACAGAGCACATGTTCTTTGGTGCTGAACGTTTAGTTGAAATGCGTCGTTTTATCCTATCATCATCGTATGAAGAACGTATTGAAGCCTTGAATAACATCCGTAAATATCAAGTAGAAGATTTTGAAGCTATTTTCAAACTTTCAGGAGAACGCCCAACTATTGTACGTCTCCTTGATCCACCATTACATGAATTTTTACCTAATTCTGATGAAGATGTTGAAAATGTGGCAAAACAACTCAATATCTCTAAAGATGTATTGAATAAACGTATTGTAGACTTACATGAAGTGAATCCAATGTTAGGCCATCGTGGTTGTCGACTCGCTATCACGTACCCTGAATTATATGAAATGCAAGTGGAAGCGATTATGGAAAGCGTCTTAAAACTTAAAAAAGACGGCGTAGCTTACCAACCTGAAATTATGATTCCATTAGTATCAACAGTGGAAGAATTTACGACATTAAAAGAAAAACTCGTACACACTATTGAGAAATTGGAACAAGAACAAGGCGATAAAGTAGACTATCTTATCGGCACAATGATTGAAACACCACGTGCATGTCTCATCGCAAATGAACTTGCGGAACATTGTGATTTCTTCAGTTTCGGTACTAACGATTTAACACAATTAACATTTGGTTTTTCAAGAGATGATGCAGGGAAGTTTATAAATGTGTATACTGAAACTAACATATTGAAGCTTGACCCATTCCAAACACTAGATCAAGACGGTGTTGGTAAATTAATTGAAATTGCAGTTGAACAAGCGAAGAAAGTGAACCCTAATATTAAAATAGGTGTATGTGGTGAATTAGGTGGCGATGCGATATCTATCCATCGTTTCAACCAATTAGCGATTGACTACGTATCTTGTTCACCATTCCGTGTACCAGGTGCAATTTTAGCAACAGCTCAGAGTCAAGCGGAGGAAAGCGAGTAATAACGTGAACGAAACTCAACCTAATGAACAAGCCTTAAAGTTATTTATAGTATCTGATTCTATTGGTGAAACAGCACAACGAATGATTCATGCGACACTAACACAATTTCCTGACTTAACGGATATTGAAATTAAAAAGTTTCCTTACATCAAAAATGAAAATGAATTTCTAAATGTTTTAAATTTAGCACGTGAACAACATGCGATTGTCGCAACGACATTGGTAGGGGAATCTTTTAATGCATTAGGACATGAATATGCGAGAGAACACGACATCCCTTATATCGATTACATGTCTGATTTAATCCGTATGGTTGAAAAGGTAACTCATCACCAACCACTAATGGAAAGTGGCGCATTACGTAAATTAAATGACGAATACTTCGAACGTATCGAAGCCATTGAGTATTCAGTTAAGTACGATGATGGTAAACATTTTACAGATATAGGAGAAGCGGACGCCTTGATTGTAGGTGTATCACGTACTTCAAAAACGCCTTTAAGTATGTATCTAGCAAATAAAGGTTATAAAATCGCTAATATTCCATTAGTACCTGAAATTGAAATTCCGGATAACGTGTATAAACAAAAAGGATTAAAAGTATTTGGTTTAACTGCTAGCCCACAATATATAGCGAATATACGTAAAAATCGCGCAGAAACATTAGGTCTATCAAGTGAATCAAGATATAATAACTTGGATCGAATTAAGAAAGAATTGGCTTACGCTGAAGAAGTATTTAAGAAATTAAATGCGACCGTGATTAATACAGAATATAAATCTATCGAGGAATCCGCATTTTATATTGAAAAATTTTTACAGCCTAAACAATAAATGTTAATTATAAGAAAAAAGTAAAAGAGCGAAAAAAGATAAAATTATCGATTATAGGCTTGGAAGTGGTTTGATCAAAATCACTTTCAAGCCTATTTGTATACGTTGAATGATATTTTCAAAGGGTGGTCAGACTAAAATTTTTGAATTTATATTGGATTATTATTGATACACCTATTTTTTTACCGTAAAGATTGGAGCCAAATGTATTAAATTAAGATTATATTAAAAACTTTTTTATTTCGGTTTCTTCAATTTACAATTTACCATATTTGTTTTAACATAATAGTGAAAGACTTAACAAACATTTTAAGGGACAATATTACTTTATAAATAGAAAAAGAAAGTAGTAGTAATCTGATGTATTGTTAATTAATAAATTTGGAGAGGTGTACAACCATGGCAGAATCAAAAGACGTCATTTTAATTGGTGCTGGTGTCTTAAGTACAACATTTGGTTCTATGTTAAATGAGCTTGAACTTGATTGGAACATCAAGCTTTATGAACGTATGGATCGACCAGGCCTTGAAAGTTCTAACGAACGCCACAATGCTGGTACTGGTCACGCTGCACTTTGTGAATTGAACTACACTGTTCAACAACCAGATGGTTCAATTGACATCGAAAAAGCAAAAGAAATTAACGAAGAATTTGAGATTTCAAAACAGTTCTGGGGTCACTTAGTGAAAGCAGGACATATTGAAAATCCAAAAGAATTTATTAATCCTCTTCCACACATCAGTTTTGTAAGAGGCGTTAACAATAAAGAATTCTTGAAAAAACGTTACGAAACAATGAGAAAATCTCCAATGTTCGATAACATCGAATATACTGAAGATATTGAAGTAATGAGAAAATGGATTCCATTAATGATGCAAGGTCGTGTTGATGATGGAAAAATGGCCGCTAGTAAAATCGACGAAGGTACAGATGTAAACTTCGGTGAATTAACACGTAAAATGGCTAGACATTTAGAACAAGATGACAATGTTGAAGTTAAATATAGTCACCAAGTTCTAGATTTCGAACGTTTATCAAATGGTAAATGGCAAGTTAAAATCAAAGACCTTAAAACTGGTAACGTATTTGAAGAAGTTACTGACTATGTATTTATCGGTGCCGGTGGTGCAGCGATTCCGTTATTACAAAAAACAGGAATTCCTGAAAGTAAACATTTAGGTGGTTTCCCAATCACTGGTCAATTCTTAGCTTGTACTAATCCTCAAGTTATTGAAGAACATGGAGCGAAAGTTTATGGTAAAGAGCCACCAGGCACACCACCAATGACTGTACCTCACCTTGATGCACGTTACATTGAAGGTCAAAGAACATTATTATTCGGACCATTCGCTAACGTAGGACCTAAATTCCTTAAAAATGGTTCAAACTTAGATTTATTCAAATCTATCAAACCGTATAACCTTACTACAATGTTAGCTGCAGCGGTTAAAAACTTACCATTAATCAAATATTCATTTGATCAAATTATCATGACTAAAGAAGGTTGTATGAACCACTTACGTACATTCTATCCTGAAGCACGTGATGAAGATTGGGAATTATACACTGCAGGTAAACGTGTACAAGTTATTAAAGATACTGAAAAAGAAGGTAAAGGATTTATCCAATTCGGTACAGAAGTGGTTAACTCTGAAGACCATTCAGTAATTGCTTTACTTGGTGAATCACCAGGGGCATCTACTTCAGTATCAGTAGCGTTAGAAGTTCTTGAGAAAAACTTCCCAGCACAAATTGGTGCTTGGAAATCTAAAATCAAAGAAATGATTCCTTCATACGGTGAATCATTAATCGAAGACGTTGAATTAATGAGAAAAATACGTCGTCAAACTTCTGAAGACCTTGAATTAGGTTATTACGAAGACGCTAAATAATATACTCGTAAACTAACGAGATTAAACTAAATAGAAGACCCATAGATGAGTTTATTGAAATTCATTTATGGGTCTTTTTATGTTGTCATTTTGTATTGATTTGCTCTCTTGCCACGGGCATGGCTTGAGCCTGTGGTCTCAAGACGCATGTTATTTCTGCAGGCGTATCACAATCAATACATCGTTGAAAAATAATTGAAGTATAATTAAATTCTAAAGTGTAACGAGGATTATATTTACCTCAATAACTCATTTTATAATTGTTATTTTTAACGGTCTCAGGGTATTAAAATAGTAAAATTAATGGACATTAGATGATAAATGGGAAGTTATCGTGGGTGATGTTCAACATGTGGAAGCTAAGGATAAAGTGATTACGGTAGTTAAAAAATAGAGTATAAATAAAGAAGAAAGAGGTTTTATATTATGGCTAAATTACCACAAGACTTTTTATGGGGTGGCGCATTGGCTGCCAATCAATTTGAAGGTGGCTATGATAAAGGTGGTAAAGGGTTAAGTGTCATCGATGTAATGACGGCAGGTGCACATGGAAAAGCGCGTGAGATTACACAACAAGTTGACCCGAATAAATACTATCCAAATCATGTCGGTATTGATTTCTATAATCGCTATAAAGAAGATGTGAAATTATTTAGTGACATGGGGTTAAAATGTTTGCGTACTTCTATTGCTTGGACACGCATTTTTCCTAATGGCGATGAAAGTGAACCAAATGAAGAAGGTTTACAATTCTACGATGATTTATTTGATGAACTGTTGAAATATAATATTCAACCGGTCATTACATTATCACATTTTGAAATGCCGTTACATTTAGCACGTGAGTATGGCGGTTTCAGAAATCGTAAAGTGGCAGACTTCTTTGCTCATTTTGCAGAAACAGTGTTTAAGCGTTATAAAGATAAAGTGAAATATTGGATGACATTTAACGAAATTAACAACCAAATGGATACCAATAATCCAATCTTCTTATGGACAAATTCAGGCGTATCGTTAACTGATGAGGATAATAAGCAAGAAGTGTTATATCAAGTGGCGCATAATGAATTAATTGCGAGTGCCAAAGCCGTGAAAGTCGGTAAAGAAATTAATCCAGATTTCGAAATTGGCGCGATGATTTCTCATGTCCCAATTTATCCATACAGTTGTAATCCCCAAGATATTATGGAAGCTGAAATCGCTAATCGTCTGCGTTTCTTCTTCCCAGATGTACATGTACGTGGTTATTACCCAGGTTATGCGACGAAGATG
Organism: Staphylococcus devriesei; assembly: GCF_002902625.1. Lineage (GTDB taxonomy): Bacteria > Bacillota > Bacilli > Staphylococcales > Staphylococcaceae > Staphylococcus > Staphylococcus devriesei. Next base: position 6,287 of record NZ_PPRG01000035.1, on the reverse strand, counting down.
TTTGAACGTGAACATATCGATATTGGATGGCGAGATGGTGATGATGAAATTTTGCGCAAAGGTAAAGTAGATTACATTGGTTTCAGTTATTACATGTCTACAGTAGTTAAGCATGATAATGAAACGGTTATTAAAGATAATATTGTAAATGGAGGATTGCCGAATTCTATTGAGAACCCATATATTGAGAAGAGTGATTGGGGATGGGCGATTGATCCAGTAGGCCTACGTTACACATTGAATACGTTATATAATCGTTATCAAATTCCTTTATTTATTGTTGAAAATGGCTTCGGTGCAGTAGATGAGTTTGAAGAGGATGGTACGATTCAAGACGACTACCGTATCGATTATTTACGTGAACATATCAATGCAGCAATTGAAGCGGTAGACCAAGATGGCGTAGAGTTAATGGGTTATACGCCATGGGGCATTATTGATATTGTTTCATTTACGACTGGTGAAATGAAAAAGCGTTATGGTTTGATTCATGTGGATCGAGATAATGAAGGTCAAGGCACGCTTGAACGTACAAAAAAAGCATCATTTGATTGGTATCGCAATGTGATTGAATCAAATGGAGAATCATTATAATTACATTATTGAATACCTTGAAATATAGACCACTAAATAATTTTATCTAAAGTTATTTGGTGGTTTTTAAAATACGCATATTATTATAATAAAATCCGAATAAGTTTATTTTCATCTAATAACTGTTAAATGCTAGGCTGAATTTTTAAATCATACTGAGATGAGGTTAGACTACGGGTATAACATAAACGTATAGGAGATGAGATATATGAACGCAGATATTTTCAGTAATCAGTTTTGGGAAGAAGCAGAGTAATAAAACATTATACTATTGATGAATGGAAACCGTTATTTGGTGATTTAAGTCTTTTAGAGAATGAAGAATTTAATGAAAAATAGAAGATAAATGCTGTTCTGACAATATTGTCCGGGACAGTATTTATTTTTTTAAAAATTTATTTCGATATATCGCTTTACATATAACGATATATCGTTTATTATATCGATATATCGAAAAAGTAATTAATAATAATACAAGTAAAGGTGATTAATATGATGCATAGAAGAAACCCACAAGATATGAGACAAAGAATGAGCCAATTTGAACAATTTGATTTTGGTAGAGGACAAAGAGGATTTGATAAATTTGAACAATTCGGTGGTCGTCGTGGCGGAGGCCGTGACAGATTTTTCAAAAAAGGAAATTTACAGTTCATTATTCTAAAAATGTTAGAAGAAGAATCACGTCATGGTTATCAACTTATTAAAGACTTAGAAGAACGCTTTAAAGGATTCTACTCACCAAGCCCAGGTTCTGTATATCCAATCTTACAAATGTTAGAAGATAGAGACTTTGTTTCTATTTCAAAAGCTGGTAATAAAAAAATCTATACAATTACTGAAGAAGGTAAAATATTCTTAAAAGACAATATTGACCAAGATGAATTCACACAACGTTTAAACCAATTTGATAATGTTGATTTTGAACAAATGAAAGCAATGCGTGAACAGTTACAAGAAGTTTTCCACGGATTTATGAAAGCGAGCCAACAAGCATTACAAGATGAAGAAACTAAAAAAGAATTTGACGCATTTGTTGAAGAAACTAAAGAAAGACTAGAAAAATTCAATAAATAATTATTTGGGGGTATATAGGAATGAATATTAAAGATGTGAAACGTGTAGGTATTATCGGTGGTGGCCCTGGTGGCTTAATGTTAGGACTACTATTACAACAACAAGGGTTTAAAGTTAATATTTTTGAAAAAGCGGGCTTAGAAGTGAATGCAGACCGTGGAGGTTCTTTAGATATTCATGAAGAAAGTGGTCAATTACCTCTAAAAGAAACAGGAATTATTGATAAATTTAAAGAACTTGCGCGTTTTGAAGGCGAAGACACTCGTGTTTTAGATAAAAATGGCAAAGTATATTATGAAGAGACAGCGGATCCTGAAGTAGAAGGTGGTCGACCTGAAATTGACCGCGGTGAACTATGCGATCTTATCTCTGAACAATTGCATGATCACACAGTCATTTATGATAAAGCATTTAAAGGATTAACTCATTTAGATAATAACCAAATTGAAGTTGAATTTGATGATGCCAGTACAATGACATTTGATTTCGTAGTGGGGGCTGATGGAGCCTTTTCAAAAGTAAGACCGTACTTAGCCAATGTAGATGTAGAATATAATGGCATTTCAATGGTGGAATTAAACGTTGAAGATGTCTTTAATCAATATCCCGATTTAGCTCAATTTAACAAAAATGGGAAAATGATGGCTTTTGGTGACCATAAAGCGATATTAGGACAAGTTAACGGTGATGGACGTATAAAAGTCTATATGTCTTATCGAATGGATTACGATGAATTTGATCAATTTAAAGCGATGAGCAAAGCTGAAATTAAAGAACAGTTATTAAACGATTTTAGTGACTGGGACGCAGATTTGAAAAAATATATTGAATACGCTGGCGATGACTTATTGTTACGTCGTATTTATAAATTGCCAATAGGATTTAAATGGGAGAACCAAGCTAATTTAACTTTAATCGGTGATGCCGCACATTTAATGAGTCCTTTTGCGGGTGAAGGCGTGAATATGGCATTTTACGATGCCTATTTATTAGCTAAAGCTATTAAAGCACACGATGAGTTAAAAGATGCACTACAAGCTTATGAAGCAACTATGTATGAAACATCTCAACAAAGTGCCAGTGAGTCACAAGCGAATTTAGAGGAAATGTTTGGAGATAACGCAGCACAAAAATTTGGTGATTTCTTTAATCAAGTAGGAGAATTATTTGAAGAACATCAAAACCAACAATAGAGTAATATAGCGATGACAAATTGAGTTTCCATCGCGAACTTATATTATATAAAAAGAGACTGAGCCTTTAATATAATAATGGCCCAGTCTCTAGTTTTGGCAGTAGTTGTCTGAAATGAAAAAGCGTTCGAGCCTCACTTTCTTCATTTCTAGTCAACCTTGCCGCGGCGGGACTACGAAATCTTAGAAATTACATTTGATTTCAGTCCCGCTCTCTTTATTATTAAGAGTGACTCTTAGTTTTTATTTACTGAAGCGTCGTAGATTGAATCTACTGCGTCACCTAATGCTTTATCGAATTCTTCTTGTGATTGGCTAGCACGTAAGTCACTTGCTAAGGCACGTGAGAAGCTTGCGATTAATGCATCATTGTCTTTTAATAATTTGTTAGCTTCGTCTCTGCTGTAACCGCCAGATAATACAACTACGCGGACAACGTTTGGATGATCTGCTAATTCTTTGTATAAGTTAGCTTTAGTAGGTATAGTTAATTTTAACATTACTAATTGATCATCATTTAAAGCGTCTAAGCCTTTTTTAAGTTCAGCTTTTAATACTTCTTCAATTTCAGCTTTGTCTTTAGCGTTAATGTTAACTTCAGGTTCGATGATTGGTACTAAGCCTTTAGCAATAATTTGTTTAGCAACTTCAAATTGTTGTTCAACAACGTCTTTGATACCTTGTTCGTTTAATTCTAAGATATTAGAACGCATTTTAGTACCGAAGATATGACGTTCAACTGCACGGTCTAATGTGTCATCTAAGTCATTGATAGGTTTCATTAATTGAACACCGTTTTGTTGTTCAGCTAAACCTTTGTCGACTTTTAAGAAAGGAATAACACCTTTATCAGCTAAATAGTCGCCAGTATATTTGCCTTCAACTTCACGATCCATTGTTTGTTCGAAAAGGATAGCACCTAAAATTTTGTCTGGAGAGAATGAAGGTGAAGTTACTACTCTAGTACGCATATCGTGTACAAGTTGGAACATTTCATCATCGTTGCTATATTCGTCCTCGTTGACACCATATTCTTTTAATGCTTTTGGAGTACTACCGCCACTTTGGTCTAATGCAGCGATAAAACCTTTTCCATTAGTCATTTTTTCTAATTGTTCTTTATTCATTACTCTTTCCACTCCTTTAATTAACTTTCATATTTATTATGATAAAAATCATCTATATTCTCAAGCTATAAAACCTATATTTATTGAAAATTCATATTTTACAGTTTATAGTTTCATAAAATAGCCTTATTTACGCCTTAATACATTATTGAAAAGATTAAATATACGATGATATAGATATATTTAGTTCTTTTCCGAAAAAAATAGCAGTATTTGTTATTAAAATTTAAAAGTATAAAAAAATAGTTGATTTGTTAAATAAAATCTTACAAAATCCAATATTATTGAAGAAAATATGCTATTCTAAATGAAAGTTAGGTTTTTGAATGGAATGTTTTAAATACTATAAATTGCTTACTTTTCTAATAAGAGAGCCTAATTATACATATAAAAATTTTCGGAGGCTAAGGGAATGAAAAAGAACAAAATATTTGCTGTATTAACAACAAGTGCTTTGTTACTTGCTGCTTGCAGTAATGGAGATAACTCATCAGATAGCGGGCAAAAAGGGGACAGCCAGAAGAACGAACAAACTAATAGTCAAAGTGATAAGTTGAAAAAGAACAATGAGAAAAACAACAATGAAAATAAAGTAGACTATCCTAAAGAAGGCGTAAAAGGAATTTACGTAACAAGCAATTCAACACAAGGCGATAAAATGGATGAACTCGTTAAATTCATTAAAGATTCTAAGTTGAACGCAATGGTTATCGACGTTAAAGATGACGAAGGTAACATTACTATGAAGCTTAACACAGGAAACAAACAAGTAGACAAAAACACATTAGATATTGTTGATGGTAAAAAATTATTGAAAAAATTACATGACAACAATATTTATCCAATTGCGCGTATCGTAACGTTTAAAGATACGAAATTAGCTAACGAACATCCTGAATGGTCATTTAAAAATAGTGATGGCTCTGTATGGACGAATGGTAAAGGGGATAGCTTCATCAATCCATTTATGAAAGAAGTTTGGGACTACGATATTGATGTTGCGAAAGCAGCCGCTAAAGCTGGATTCCAAGACATTCAATTCGACTACGTTCGTTTCCCTGAAGGCTTTGAAAATGAAGCAGATAGCTTAACTTATAATAAAGGGGCTTATAAAGATAGTAAGATGAGTTCAGGCGATCAACGTGTGGATACGATCACTAAATTCTTAGAACATGCCAATAAAGAACTAAAACCTATGGGTGTTAACGTATCAGCCGATGTATTTGGTTACTCTGCATTAGTTAAGAATGCACCAGGTATCGGTCAAAGTTTCCCTAAAATCTCTGAAAATGTAGACGCAATTTCATCAATGATTTATCCATCACACTGGAGTAATGGAGACTTTGGTTTAGACGCACCAGATACTGAACCTTATAAAACAGTTAACCGTTATATCCAAAAAGAAAATAAATTATTAGATACACTTGGTAAGAAAAAACCAATTTCTCGTCCATGGATTCAAGATTTCACTGCATCTTACTTAGGCGATGGTAATTATATTGATTACGATGCGAAAGCCGTATCAGAGCAAGTTCAAGCGCTTAAAGATAATGGCGTAAATGAATTCTTATTATGGAATGCTGGTAATGAATATACTGAAGACGCAAACTATAACCCTAAAAAAGGTAACGCAAAAGAACAAGACCCTGAAGGTGTAGAGCAAGAATCTAAGGATAAAGATAAAGGAAACAAAGACAATCAAGACAAAGAGAGCCAAGATAGCAAAGAAAATAAATAAAATCTTTTATCTATTTACTTTTTAAGGGCTATAATACCTTAGTGCAAAGTTTTATACAGAAAAATATAATCCCCTCACTGCTTTGGTGGTGAGGGTAATTTTATACTTTAATTTGCAAAGTGAGTTAAATGCAATATATTATAATTAGTCGGATAAATAATAGTTTCAATACAAATGTTGAAATCCCAAACGCCTTCTATTATGCCCATTGCAGACAGCGTTTTTTAGTGATTGGTTATTTTAGATTAAAGTAGCTTTAATTTCTAAATTATCTGGAGGTGTAGCTAATGTTATTGAAAAATAAATTTTATATGTCTTTTATTATTTTATTAATTATTTTAGATATTTTTTTAATATACAACGTTCAGATTGTAAGTACTAGTATAGGTAACAAATTAATTTATAGCATTTTATTTATTATATTTTTGCTAGTTTTCATTGGAGTTAGTGTACGTAGGAAATAGCTTATTGAATATAAAGTAGTGAAACTTAGATACTAAATATATAATGGTTGATAAATTAATGTATTAAGGTTTGTTTCCTAAATTGCTTAGGAGA
>NZ_PPRG01000034.1 GCF_002902625.1 Staphylococcus devriesei | reverse complement strand
AGATGTGTATAAGAGACAGAACTAATTGTTCTTCGTTTATTAAGTTGATTTCATTAAAATTTACTGCTATATCAGATTAAATTAAACACTTGATAAATATCGTGAACAGGAATAATATATAAAAATAACTAGGGTTAGATTTATAGATGACTTAAATGGGTTTGTTGGAGAAGTTAATTAGTAAGTAATTTAGACAATTAATATTAAATACAAACTTTAAGTTTGAGGAGGTTATGCTTTATGAGTTCACACACACTTTTTAATTTAAGAACAAAAAGAAACTTAGAAATTAATGAACTAACAGAATTAATAAATAAAAAATATGGTACACACTATGAGCCACATCAATTGTGGGAATGGGAAAACCATCAACATGAACCTAAATTCAAAGATGCAATGATCCTTGCAGATTTCTTCGACACACCATATCAAATGCTAGTCGAGAGTAAATATAAAGAATACCAAAAACAATTCGACGACGTAGACATTCGTCTATAATAACTTTATATACGCTATATTAAGCGTAAGACATTTAACGGTTAGTGATGAGAAATCACTAACCGTTTTTTATGTATTGTAAGTTATAAAAATTTAATGAAAAATAAGTAAATAAATAAGATAAACAATTCAAATCTAACAGGTAAAATATCTATATTGAATAAGTATATAAATCAACTATTAGTAAAATTTATTGAATAAATAATATTAGTTGATTATAAATGATTGAATTAAAGTCGTTCATATAGCAGCATTATTTATCATAAATTCTCGGCGCTCATTCCGGTTTCACTTTCATTTGAGAAGTGACATATTCTTAGCTTTATGTTGAAAAGTCAGATGATACGCCATCTAGCTTTTTTATTGTATAAACTAAAACAACCCCACAAGCCTATGCCTGCGGGGTTTGACAATAAATTATATATTATTGTTCTTCTTTAACATATGGTAATAAAGCCATATGACGAGCACGTTTGATAGCTGCAGTCAACATACGTTGATATTTAGCTGAAGTGCCTGTTACACGACGTGGTAAGATTTTACCACGTTCTGAGATAAAACGTTTTAATAATTCAGTGTCTTTATAATCGATATGAGTAATACCATTTGCTGTGAAATAGCATACTTTTTTACGACGACGTCCGCCTCTTCTTGGTCCACCTGCCATGGGTAATTACCTCCTTCAAAAAATATTTTTTATACGTTCATTTATTATTAGAATGGTAAGTCATCATCACTAATATCAATCGGGCCATTCGCATTTGCAAATGGGTTATCAGATTGTTTATTATTTGATGAATTATTATTACTATATGACGTATTTTGTCCTGATTGTTGGCCACCAAATCCTTGACCGTAGTCTTGGAAATCATTGTTACCACCTTGGTTACGTTGGCCACTTTGTGCATTTTTAGGTTCAAGGAACTGAACACTATCCGCTACAACTTCAGTAACAAAGATACGACGACCTTCTTGATTTTCATAACTGCGTGATTGTATGCGACCATCAACGCCAGCTAGACTACCTTTGAATAAATAGTTATTCACATTCTCTGCTTGTCTTCTGAAAACAACAACATTAATAAAGTCAGCTTCGCGTTCCCCTTGAGCATTCGTGAAAGTACGATTAACTGCTAGAGTAAATGTCGCTACACTTACGCCTGAGGGAGTGCTTCTGTATTCTGGATCTTTAGTTAAACGACCTACTAATACAACTCTGTTTATCATTCAAACGCCCCCATTAAATTATTACTTATCTTGGTCTTCGCGGATAACGATATAACGGATGATATCGTCATTAATTTTAGCTAAACGTTGGAATTCGTCTGTAGCTCTGTTGTTATCAGTTTTAATGCGTACGATGTTGTAGAAGCCTTCTTTGAAATCTTCAATTTCATAAGCAAGACGGCGTTTACCCCAGTCTTTTTCTTCTAAAACTTCTGATCCTTCTGAAGCTAAGATACCGTTAAAGCGTTCAACAACTGCTTTTTTAGCGTCTTCTTCAATATTTGGACGTACGACATACATAATTTCATATGTTCTCATTTTATACTTGCACCTCCTTGTGGTCTATGCGGCTTATCGAGTATTACCGATAAGCAAGGAATAATTTTCATTACTCACAATCAATAATTATAGCATAGAGTATTACTTTTTACAATAAATATTGATGTGGTTAATTCTCTTTTTGAAAAGGCAGCACCATAATATAAAATTAGTAGGTCTATTACTTCATAATTTAAATAAACATAAATAAATTAAAAAGTTGAAGAAAATTGTCTAAAATCACTTTTCAAAACAGAACAAACGTTCTATAATAATAGCGAGGTGTAGAACATGCAATTAGATTTAGATTGGGATAAAGAATTCCAAGAATTTCAAGAAGTCTTAAATTGCGGTATCAATCCAGAATGGTTGTATTGCGCGAAAGCCAATATGATTCTTGAACCAGCCTATACCGGTGAAGGTAAACAGTTCTTTAGCACCAAAGATATTATTGAAGCAAGTAAAATTATACCGTTCTTTTAAGATAGAATGAGATTTCTCATATATTTAAAAGCAATGTAAGTTTCTCTGTCACTCAAGCCACATGATACTTACATTGCTTTTTATTTTTCAATCAAAAATAAGGCATGAAGTCTCATGCCTTGTCTTAAAAGTGTAGTTTTATACATTAAATCTGAAGTGAACGATGTCGCCATCTTGCATAATATATTCTTTACCTTCTAAGCGTTGTTTACCCGCTTCTTTAGCACCTTGTTCTCCACCATTTTCAACGTAATCATCATAACTTGTTACTTCAGCACGAATAAATCCACGTTCAAAGTCAGTGTGAATAATACCCGCACATTGTGGTGCTGTCATACCTTGTTTGAAAGTCCATGCACGTACTTCTTGTACACCAGCAGTAAAGTAAGTTGATAAGCCTAATAAATCATAAGTTGTTTTGATTAGAACATCTAAGCCTGGTTCTTCAATACCTAAATCTTCTAAGAACATTTCTTTGTCTTCATCATCTAAAGTAGCAATCTCTTCTTCGATTTTTGCACTAATTACAATTACTTCAGAATCTTCTTTAGCTGCATAGTCACGAATAATTTTAACTTTTTCATTCTCTTCATTACCAATTTCATCTTCGCCAACATTTGCTATATATAACATTTTTTTAGATGTTAATAATTGAGCTTGGTTCACGTATTTTTGATCTTCATCGTTAAATTCTAAACTACGTACTGGATCGCCGTTTTCTAATGCTTCTTTAATTTTAGATAAAATGCGTAATTCCATCTCTGCTGTTTTATCTTTTTGACGAGCCATTTTTTCAATTCTAGGTAAACGCTTTTCAACAGATTCTAAATCTGCTAATACTAATTCCATATTGATAACTTCAATGTCGTCTAATGGGTCTACGCGTCCTGACACGTGTGTAACGTTGTCGTCGTCAAATGCACGTACTACTTGGCAAATTGCATCAACTTCACGAATATGTGATAAGAATTTGTTACCTAGACCTTCACCTTTTGAAGCGCCTTTAACAATTCCGGCGATATCAGTAAATTCAAATGCGGTAGGAATAGTTTTCTTAGGTTCTACCATTTCAGTTAATTTATTTAAACGTGCGTCTGGTACCTCGACAATTCCTACGTTTGGATCGATTGTTGCGAATGGATAGTTTGCTGCTAACGCACCCGCTTTTGTGATTGCATTAAATAGAGTAGATTTCCCTACGTTAGGTAAACCTACGATGCCTGCTGTTAAAGCCATTAATCATTCTCCTTACCTTCTGTATCTTGATTGGATACTAATATTTTCTTTAGTTTTTTATTAAACGTCTGACGTGGAATCATAATACTTCTTTGACAATTTTCACATTTGATACGAATATCTGCACCCATACGAATAATTTTAAAGCGATTTGTTCCACATGCATGTTGTTTTTTCATCTCTACTATATCATTTATTCCATAATTTGACGTCATGAAATTACCCCCAAAGATAATTAGAATTAGCTTTGCTTACCATTATTTTTAATATAAATCGGTTGCGGTAATTTAATACCTTCTTGTACAAACACTCTTTGAATTTCTCTAAGTAGAATTCTTGAACCTGAAGCACCTTCACCTGGAATCGTTTCTGCTGAGATTCTAAATGTTACTTTAGTTTCATCTAATGATTCAATACCTTCTACAACAGGATCAGTAATAAATAGATAATACTTGCTACGCATAGCCGTAAATAATTTATTTAATCGTTTTTCTACTTTATCTAAATCTTCTTCGACTGACACTGGGACTTTCACAATTGAGAAACCATTCGTAATAGAATAGTTGGTAATCTCTCCCATACTACCGTTAGGTAAAATTGTTAATTCACCTGTGATTGTATTAATTCGTGTAGATCTTAATGCAATTGATTTTACTGTACCTTCAGCTACAGTTGTACCACCGCTATTGATTTTAACATAGTCTCCTACGTCAAATTGATTTTCGAAAATAATAAAGAAACCTGTAATAATATCTTTAACGATTGTTTGTGCGCCGAAACCAACAGCTAAACCAACTACACCTGCACTGGCGATAATACCTTCAACGCTAATACCAAATTTACTTAATACCGTAGTAACAACGATAAACCATACTATGTAATTTACTACGTTCTGTACTAGCGAAATTAATGTGCGAGAACGTTTTTTGTTCCCTTTTGTACTTCTATTTTGCATTTTAAATGCTTGTTCAATCAGTTTATTTAAAATACGTGTAACTATTAGCGCCACTATAATATAAATAATAATTAAAGCGATTTTAATAGCTAAATTCTCATAAGTTTCTATTTTAGTTAAGGGTTCAAATAGTGATGATAAGACACTTTTGACCTGATTCATTTAAACGCAACCTCCCTTTAAGTTCTTTTCATAATTAAATAATTATACATTTATCTCCTATACAATGTATCCGTCTTGAGTTTTAATTTTAGTTGCACTAAGTAAAAGATAAGGAAGTAACTTGCAATCTACGTTTCCTCCAAACTTTCTTGCTACCTCTAAACAAAGCTCACACTATTTATTTTTCATTTAACTTATTAATTAGCATTCTAAATTCGTCTTCTGAGCCAAACTCAAACGTAATTTTACCAATCTTTCTCCCAGCTGAGATATCAACTCGTGTACCGTATTTTTCTTTTAATATTCTTTCTTGTTTTTGAATAAATTTAGGTTTAAGTACTGGTTGTTTCTTCTCATTTTTAGACTGCCTTCCGTCTTGCAACTCATTAACAATATTTTCTAAGTATCTGACGCTCCAATTTTCACTAATTGCTTGTTTACTTACTTCTCTCATCGTCTCATTGTCTTTAATACCTAACAACGTTCGTCCATGTGCACCGGAAAGTTTCCCCTCTTTAACGAACTGCGACACCTCTTTCGGCAAGTTCAATAATCTCAACATATTAGCTATATAAGGACGAGATTTCCCAAGTCGTTTTGCGACCTCTTGTTGAGTAAGTCCTAAGTCATCCATTAAGCGTCTATAACTTTCTGCTTCCTCAATCACATTTAGGTTCTCACGCTGCAAATTTTCTATAATAGCTAATTCCATCATATCTGCATCAGAGAGGTCTTTCACGATGGCAGGCACTTTTTGTAATCCTGCTATTTGAGATGCTCGAAAACGTCTTTCACCAACTACAATATAGTATCCTTGTACATTTTTTCGTAAAACAATAGGTTGTAGGATGCCGTGCTGTTTAATCGAATCCGCCAACTCGTTTAATCTCGTTTCATCAAACGTTTTACGCGGTTGGTATGGATTTGCTTTAATATCGGTAATAGTTATTTTTTGTATTTGTTCATGTTGTTTCGGCTGTAAGCGTTCATCTTTCTCGTATTTCATTCATTGTCCCCCTTTCCCTAAGAACTAACGACGATTATTACAGTTTCTCTATTTTTAATACTAGAAAGTTCTGCAATTTCAATTCGTAAATTTCACATTCAATTAATAGTTAATCATTAGCAACAAAACCTATATAGCACCCGACTCTTTACATGTACCTATTAATTTTAAAAATTATGGCTTGTTTCTACAAGTACTTTAAACTGAGTTAAAGAAAAAATATAAATTTTTTTCTAAGACGTTATCTCAACTCTATCAATACCTCAACCACTCTTTAAGTTGACTTTCTAATCACAATTTTCAGAAAAGTTATTGACAAATGTAATTTAAGTCTGTAAGCTATGAAATATCTTAAAAAAATACAAATTACACACTGTAATAAGGAAAGTAGAGCTTACACTGCTAATACAGAGAGTCTCCTATGCTGAGAAGAGACATTGAAAGAGAGTTTGAAAATGGCCTTTGAGTGTTGATGCCAATACGAGGTATCAACGGGATCGCCCGTTATAGCGATACAGTATTAACATTTATGTTTAATGGCGTACTGGAATCTACTACGTCACTATCCTATCGTTAATACTCATTTACTTATCATAAGCTAAATGAGTTTTTTAATGTGTGCGTACAACAAGCGTTACATTTATTTTCTAACGATTTACAGTGACTACCTGTTCAGTATCGCAATCTAACACAATTGGCGTACTGTTTGAGGTTGCTTTAGTAATAAAGTGATAAACAAAGGTGGTACCGCGAAACAAGCTTTCGTCCTTTACATCCGATAATTATCGGGTTTAAAGGACGGGAGCTTTTTTTATTGAAACGAAATAACAGGAGGGTTTGAAATGAAAGAGACACAATTAGCACAAATTTCATTAACGCAAGATTCAACAGGTGCAATTGCCAATCCCATCTATTTATCTACTGCATATCAACATCCTCAACTTGGTCAGTCAACTGGTTATGATTATACGAGGACTAAAAATCCTACACGCTCAGCGTTTGAAGAATCCTTTGCGAAATTGGAAGGTGGCAACGCTTCATTCGCCACATCAAGTGGCATGTCGGCTATACAACTAATTTGTAAATTATTTAAGCCGGGAGATGAAGTATTAGTTGCTTTTGATTTATATGGTGGCACATTTAGATTATTCGATTATTATGAGAAACAATATGGCGTTCGATTTATCTATGTGGAATTTTTAAACTATGAAGAGGTCGTAAAACATATTACACCTAACACAAAGGCCCTTTTCATAGAGCCAATTTCAAATCCACAAATGATTGAAATTGATGTCACACCGTATTATGTGCTTAGTAAAAAGCATAAATTATTGACGATTATAGATAATACGTTCTTAACGCCTTATCTATCCACACCACTAGAAGAAGGCGCGGATATTGTCCTCCACTCAGCAACGAAATATATTGGTGGACATAACGATGTATTAGCTGGTGTTGTTACAGTAAAAGATACGGAATTAGCGGAGCAACTTGGGCAGTTTCATAACATGATTGGCGCAACATTATCTCCTCTAGATAGTTATTTACTTCAACGAGGATTAAAGACACTTCATTTAAGGCTAGATCGTTCGCAACAAAACGCAAGAAAGCTCGCGGAACGATGTAGGACTTTAGAAGCGATTGATGAAGTATTATATAGTGGCAAAACAGGAATGTTGAGTTTACGTCTAAATAAAGCTTACGACGTTGGTAAATTTTTGGAAAATTTAGAAATTTGTATTTTTGCAGAAAGTCTTGGTGGTACAGAAACACTTATAACATTTCCTTATACACAAACTCATATAGACATGCCCGATGAAGAAAAAGATAAACGCGGCATCGATGAATATTTAATTAGATTGTCCATTGGGATTGAAGATTATAACGATATTGAATCCGATATTATTCAAGCACTAGAGAATTCTAAAGTAGAGGTGATTTCATGAGCTTATCCAAAGAAACTGAAGTTATTTTCGATACGCATAGAGGAGTAGATTACGATTCAGCTAATCCTCCCCTATATGATTCTTCGACGTTTCATCAAAAAGTACTTGGAGGCAATGCAAAATTCGATTACGCAAGAAGTGGTAATCCTAATCGCCAACTACTTGAGGAAAAGTTAGCCAAGCTTGAAGGTGGCAAATATGCCTTCGCTTTCGCATCAGGTATCGCAGCTATCTCAGCCGTATTATTAACACTTCAATCTGACGATCACGTCATTTTACCAGACGATGTGTATGGTGGGACGTTTAGATTAACCGAGCAAATACTCAACCGCTTCAACATTCAATTCACAACGGTTAATGCGACTGTTCCCGAAGAAATTGAAGCTGCCATACAACCTAATACGAAATTAATTTACGTTGAAACACCGTCCAATCCATGTTTCAAGATTACTGATATCCGAACTGTCGCAAATATCGCTAAACGACATGACCTACTTCTAGCAGTAGATAATACGTTCATGACGCCACTAGGACAATCCCCACTCGCGCTGGGTGCTGATATTGTCATTCATTCCGCTACTAAATTCTTGGGTGGTCATAGCGATATCATTGCCGGCGCAACAATTACCAATCGTAAAGATATCGCTGATGCGCTATACCTCTTACAAAATGGCACAGGTACGGCGCTCTCAGCACATGACAGTTGGACGCTAGCGAAACACCTAAAGACATTACCGATTCGATTTAAGCAATCAACATCTAATGCTAAACAACTTGTAGAATTTTTAAGCAACAGAGAGGAAATCGCCGAAGTATATTACCCAGGAAACAATGCATTGCATCTATCACAAGCTAATAGTGGTGGTGCTGTCATCGGTTTCCGCTTGAAAGACGAATCAAAGGCACAAGATTTTGTGAACGCTTTAACCTTACCGTTAGTTTCCGTGAGCTTAGGTGGCGTTGAAACAATTCTTTCTCATCCTGCGACTATGTCCCATGCTGCTGTGCCAGAAGACATTCGCCGTGAACGCGGTATTACGTTCGGCTTATTCCGATTAAGCGTAGGGCTTGAACAACCTCAAGAGTTGATTGCAGATATCAACTACGCATTAAAGGAGGCCTTCAATGAGTCGATTATTGAAACAATTACACAACAACGTTTTAGTAGCTGACGGCGCAATGGGAACAATCCTCTACTCTGAGGGGCTCGATACGTGTCCGGAAGCGTACAACCTGACACATCCTGAGAAAGTAGAGCGCATCCATCGCTCATACATTCAAGCAGGTGCAGACATTATTCAAACGAATACGTATGGAGCTAATTTTGAAAAGTTAAAAGCTTTTGGTCTAGAACATAAAGTGAAAGAAATTCATAAAGCTGCAGTACAAATTGCGAAACGTGCAGCTAAACCCGACACTTTTATACTAGGTACCGTAGGAGGTTTTAGAGGTTTAAAACAAGAAGACTTATCCCTATCCACCATACAATATCATGCTGAGAATCAAATCGATACACTCGTTGAAGAAGGCGTTGATGGCTTACTTTTTGAAACGTATTACGACTTAGAAGAACTGAGCAATATCGTCACAGCAACACGGCGCAAATATGATATTCCAATTATCGCCCAACTTACAGCATCGAATACCAATTATTTGGTCGATGGCACCGAGATTAACGAGGCGTTTAAGCAATTGATTGAATGTGGCGCTAATGTTGTAGGTCTGAACTGTCATCACGGCCCACATCATATGCAACGGTCGTTCTCTCATATCGAATTACCAAAACATGCTTATCTTTCATGTTATCCAAACGCAAGCCTACTCGATATTGAGAATAGTGAATTTAAGTATAGCGATAACGCACAATACTTTGGCGATGTGGCTCAAGAATTAATAAATGAAGGCGTAAGACTTATAGGAGGATGTTGCGGTACTACACCTGAACATATTGCCTATATCAAATCATCCGTGAAAGATTTAAAGCCTGTAAGCGATAAGAAAGTGATTCCCATCAATCGTAAGACAAATCATTCGCGGACCCACACTTACAAGCATAATTTAACGACTAAAGTTAAAAATGGCCCAACAGTTATCGTGGAATTAGATACGCCTAAGCACCTTGATACCGATCTCTTCTTTGAAAATGTAGGCAAATTAGATGAAGCTAACATCGACGCCGTAACACTCGCAGACAACTCGTTGGCAACGGTGCGTGTTAGCAATATCGCTGCAGCAAGTATTATCCGGCAGAAATATAATATTGAGCCGCTTGTCCACATTACGTGTCGAGACCGTAACTTGATTGGTTTACAGTCACACTTACTTGGTTTATCACTCATAGGCGTTAATGAAATCTTAGCAGTCACAGGAGATCCTTCGAAAGTAGGTCACCTACCTGGCGCTTCTAATGTTTATGACGTTAATTCAAAGGGGTTAACAGAACTCGCATTACGTTTCAACCAAGGTATCAATACTGACGGTGATGCGCTGAAGAAACATACTAACTTTAACATCGCCGGTGCGTTTGACCCTAACGTACGTAAACTGGACGGAGCGGTTAAACGACTCGAGAAAAAAGTGGCGGCTGGTATGAGTTATTTCATCACACAACCTGTGTATAGTAAGGAAAAAATTAAAGAAGTATATGAGGCTACAAAACATCTTAATACACCACTATTCATAGGTATTATGCCAATCGCTAGCTACAATAACGCACTTTTCCTACATAACGAAGTGCCCGGAATTAAAATGTCTGAAGACGTATTAAATCAATTTAAAGCAGTAAAAGATGATAAAGAGAAAACAAAAGAATTGAGTCTTAGACTTTCTAAGGAATTAATCGATACCGTGCATGAGTATTTTAACGGGTTATATATTATTACCCCATTCCAACGCGTCGATTATTCATTAGAACTCACAGCATATTCAAAAGCAATTACCCAAAACAAGGAGGCAATATCATGACAACAATTACAACTTCAAATTTAGGATTCCCAAGATTAGGTAGAAAAAGAGAATGGAAAAAGGCAATCGAAAGCTATTGGGCTAAAAAAATCGATAAAGCTGAATTAGATCAAACATTAACGAACTTACACAGAGAAAATTTATTACTCCAAAAAAATTACAATTTAGATAGTGTACCTGTCGGAGATTTCTCATTATATGACCATATTCTCGATACATCATTATTATTCAACATCATCCCTGAACGTTTCCAAGGTCGCGAAGTGAATGATGACTTACTATTTGATATTGCACGTGGTAATAAAGAACATGTTGCGAGTGCATTAATCAAGTGGTTCAATACAAACTATCACTATATTGTACCTGAATGGGACAATGTAGATCCTAAAGTAAACCGTAATGTATTATTAGACCGCTTCAATTATGCGAAATCTTTAAACGTTAATGCACACCCTGTAATTGTAGGGCCTATTACTTTCGTTAAACTTTCTAAAAGCGGAGATCAAACATTCGAGGAAAAAGTTAAAACTTTACTTCCGTTATATAAAGAAGTCTTTCAATCATTAGTAGATGCAGGTGCTGAGTTCATCCAAGTCGACGAGCCTGTGCTAGTAACTGACGAAAGTGAAGACTATGAAACAATTACTAAAGAAGCTTATGACTACTTTGCAGAGGCTAGCTTAGGGGATAAATTAGTAATTCAAACATATTTTGAACGTGTTAATGTAAAATTCTTAAGTTCACTTCCTGTCGGTGGTTTAGGTTTAGACTTCGTACATGACAATGGTTATAACTTGAAACAAATTGAAGCGGGCGACTTTGACGCTAAGAAAACGTTATACGCTGGTATTATTGATGGTCGTAACGTATGGGCTACAGATATTGAAGCTAAAAAAGAATTAGTTGAAACACTACAAAACTACACTGACCATATTGTTATTCAACCTTCATCTTCATTACTTCACGTGCCTGTATCATTAGACGATGAAACATTAGATGAAGCTATCGAAGAAGGTTTAAGTTTCGCTACTGAAAAATTAGACGAACTAGATGCATTAAAACGTTTATTTAATAACAATGACAGTAAAAAATATGATGATTTAAAAGCACGTTATGAACGTTTCCAAAGTCAATCATTTAAAAATCTTGAATATGATTACAATAGCGTACCAACAACTCGTAAATCACCATTCCCTGAACGTAAAAAAGCACAAGATGCGCGATTACACTTACCAGATTTACCAACTACTACAATTGGTTCGTTCCCACAAACTCGAGAGGTGCGTAAATATCGTGCAGATTGGAAAAACAAACGTATTTCAGATGAAGAGTACAACAATTTCTTAGAAAGTGAAATTGCACGTTGGATCAAAATCCAAGAAGAGATTGGTTTAGATGTCTTAGTACATGGTGAATTCGAACGTAACGACATGGTTGAATTCTTCGGTGAAAAACTCCAAGGTTTCCTAGTAACTAAGTTTGGCTGGGTACAATCATACGGTTCTCGTGCAGTTAAACCACCAGTAATCTACGGAGATGTAAAATGGACTGAACCATTAACAGTTAAAGAAACAGTTTATGCGCAAAGCTTAACTGATAAACCTGTCAAAGGTATGTTAACTGGTCCTGTCACTATCTTAAACTGGTCATTCGAACGTGTCGATGTCCCACGTAAAGTAGTACAAGACCAAATCGCATTAGCTATTGATGAAGAAGTATTAGCACTTGAAGAAGCAGGCATCAAAGTAATTCAAGTCGATGAACCAGCATTACGTGAAGGCTTACCATTACGTTCTGAATATCATGAAGGTTACCTTGCAGATGCAGTAAATTCATTCAAATTAGCAACATCTTCAGTGCAAGATGAAACTCAAATTCATACGCATATGTGCTATTCTCAATTTGGTCAAATTATCCATGCTATTCATGAATTGGACGCAGATGTTATTTCAATCGAAACATCTCGTAGCCATGGTGATTTAATCAAAGACTTTGAAGATATTAATTATGATTTAGGTATTGGATTAGGTGTGTATGATATTCATAGCCCACGTATTCCAACTGAAGAAGAAATTGCGACGGCTATCGACCGTTCTTTACAACAAATTGACCGCTCATTATTCTGGGTTAACCCTGACTGCGGTTTAAAAACACGTAGAGAAGAAGAAGTTAAAGACGCATTAACAGTGCTTGTAAATACAGTTCGTAAAAAACGTGAAGAGAATAATAACCAACCAGCATAAGGTTTAGAGAACATGTTAAGCTTTGAAGAGTGGGGTCTCAAGTGAGTTGTTAATATTTTGTACTCTAGAAGCTGGCATTAGATTTCTGTTCAGCTCCCCCTCTCTTTCTATTTAAAATTTGTTTTTAAATCATAAACAGTTAAAGTGGTGATAATTATGGCCAATTATCCATTATGGGATCAATTGAATCAGTTAAAAGAGGCACAATGGGTTGATTTGACACATACGTTCGACCCAGAGATTCCTCGTTTCAGTGAATTTGAAAAGGGAGAAGTTTCGACGCTATTCACTGTTAAAGATGATGGTTTTTATGTGCAACACTGGAATATTGTGACACAATATGGCACACATATTGATGCGCCAATCCATTTCGTTGAGAATAAACGCTATCTAGAAGAATTAGATTTGAAAGAATTAGTCTTGCCTCTTATTGTCTTAGACTTTTCAAAAGAAGCAGCTGAGAATGCAGACTTTATCGTGACACGTGACCATTTAGAACAATGGGAAGCAGATAACGGACGTATTGAAGCAGGCACGTTCGTGGCATTACGTACAGATTGGTCAAAACGTTGGCCAGATATTGAGAAATTTGAAAATAAAGATGCAGAAGGAAACCAACATTTACCAGGTTGGGGACTCGATGCCTTGAAATTTTTACTCGAAGAACGTGGCGTAAAATCGGTAGGTCATGAAACATTTGATACGGATGCCTCTGTCGATACAGCTAAAAATGGCGATATCGTAGGTGAACGTTATGTTCTTGGACAGGACACATTCCAACTCGAATTATTAACAAATTTAGATCAATTGCCTACGCGTGGTGCAGTTATCTATGCAATTAGTCCAAAACCGAAAGACGCACCAGGTTTCCCTGTACGTGCATTCGCAATTAAACCTTAAATATTTTTGAAAATTTATTACTCTAGCCATTTCGTTTTTAGGCTTGATAGTGAGCGATCAAAGCCATAAAACTTCCTAATATTACTAAACTGTCCTGTTACATCAATTAGTGTGACAGGGCAATTTTATGACTTCCGAGCTAAATACCGAGCTATTATTAAAATTTCTTTCTTACCTTCTCTGATTGAACATATTGATTCTCGGGTAATTCACTTAGTGTTACAAGTTAAATTTTCAGCAGAAAGGAAGAATATAATGAGTAATAAAACAGTTTATGATGTCGTTGAAACTGGCGTAAACTATCTATTATCTGTCTATGATAATTGGAATATCGCACAAGTTTTAGATAAAGAGGATAATTTCTTCCCAAATACGTTACATTGGCAATTTGGCCATGTATTAACGATATTTGATTCTGCCTTATCACTAGGTAACCAAAATGTAGTAGATGTAGAGAAATACACTAAATTATTCGGTTATGGTTCAAGTCCTGCAGATTGGGAAGGACAAGACGTTCCATCAATTGAGGACATTAAAAAAGATTTAAGAACACTTCCAGAACGTGCTAAACAATTAACTGATGAACAACTCGCTCAAGAATTAGAACAACCGATTGCCGGTTGTAAAACACTAGACGAATTATTAGTATTAAACGCCATTCACGTACCATTACACGCAGGTAAAATTGAAGAAATGGCTCGTGTGCTTAAAAAAGAAGATTAATTCAAAACGCTTAACAGAGGTGAAAATACATCTGTTAAGCGTTTTTTATACATAATTTTACAAGTAATCAAACTATAAATTAAAACTTAATATCTTCTTTTTTTACGGTTTTATCGAAGTACACTAGGACAACTAACATTAATATTGAGACGATTAAGTATGTTAAAGACTGTGAATATTTTAATATAAAACCGAATATTAAAAATGAGACAGGCATCAACGATTGAGCGATAGATTGGTTTAATGAAAATACTCTGCCTTTATACTGTTCTTCAACTGTATTTTGCAAGTATATTGAATACGGTATATTGGCTAGAGGCAATGATAAACCCGCAATGAAATAGACTAATGTAATTAATATAAATGACATGTTTACTGTTAGGCTCAAAAATATTGATAAACTTAGTATCCATAAAGCAATAACTTGAAGTATTACTGATATTTTAAAAGGCCCTTTCAGTCTATGTTTTAACGGTCGTATTGATAAGCCTAAAGAGACAATAAACATTCCTATTGTCATTCCAGCTTCGGTAAAACCAAATTGTTGGGAAGATAATTTCATCGACTGAATTGCTATAATAGGTACCCCTACTACAATCGAGTTAACTAAAAAATTGATTATTAAGCCTACAAGCATGAAATTGAGTAGTATTTTATTTTTAATTAAGTATGAAAAACCGACTTTGATATCCTTTAAAAAGCTATTGCTATTGGTTTTACTTTCAATTAATCTATCAATTTTAATAAATAAAAATATAAAAATTGACGATAATTCAGTGATAACATTTATAAGAGCTAAATATTCAATTTTTAAGATAGCTATAAGCATACCACCTAAAATTGGTGCTAAAAAACTAATTGTTACTGTATACGTTTGTCGAATAGAAACAAAACGTGCCATATCTTTTTTAGATATATTTTTAATATTTGAATTCACAATAAGGCCGATTATTCCGTCTGTTAAATTTAATATAACGCCTAGTACGATGATGTAAATGTAGTTGAATTTTACTACAAATATTGATAAAAAGATTACATTTATTATTTGAGCGACTATTACTAATTTTTTATTATTAAACTTGTCCACCCATACGCCAAAGAGTGGCTGACTTAAGATGGTTGATAGAACGATTAATGACAAATAAATTGTATATACTAGAGGATCATTTGTATGTTTGAGAATGTAAAACGCGCATGCAAAGCTAAATATTTTCGATCCAATTGAAGAAATCACATCAAACGCTAATAAGTTGATAGATTTTATACTCATAACATCTTCTCCTTACAAAATAAAACTAAGTATAAATGTCTAGGCCTTCAAAAGTAATCGAACGTTTTACTATGTTCTGCTTGATCAATATACTTACTTTATTTTCAGACTATTCAGTAAATTAAAGTTATAATATCATATTTTTATAAAAATAATATATAATACTCAAAAAAACTGTTTAACACGCATCTCTACGCATTAAACAGTTTTGGCTAATTAAAATTCATCTTTCCAATTTAGTTGTTCATATTCATAACGTAACAAACTATACACATAGCTATCTGAGAATTCGCCTTGTAATCGTTCATCACTTCTCAAAATACCTTCTTGAGTGAATCCTAAACGTTCTGGTATGGCGCGACTTTTAGGATTTTGAGTAGACATACATATTTCAACGCGATTAATATTAAATTCTTCATAAATGTATTTAATTAAAGCTTTGGTACACCTCGTCATAATTCCTTTTTTCTGGAATTGTTCTGCTAAATAATAGCCAATAGAGGTACGTTTATTTACTAAATCTAGGTAATGCAATCCTATCACACCAATAAGCTTATTTTCATACCAAATACCGCAATGAAAACCATCGCCTTTTATAAACTGTTGTAGCGCTGATTGAATGAACTTTTTACTATGCTCTACTTGTGTAGTTTGTTCAACAAATGGTAAAAATTGTGATAAATATTATCTATTATTATCGACTAAATTGAATAATTGCTCCGCTTCTCGTTCTTCTAAAATTTTTAATTTTAAATTATCATTCAATTGATACCCAAATACCATATAGACGCCCTCCATTTAATATTTTTCTAATTATTCAGTAAATTAAAGTTATAATATCATATTTTTATATGTAATATGTAAAGACTAAGTTTTTTCTTTCAAAAATCAGTAAGTTTATTCTCTGTTTCTCCACAAAAAAACTGTTTAACGCGCACTTCTACGCATTAAACAGTTTTGGTTGTAAATCATTATTAAAATGTCCCTGGGTTGAAACCAGCTTTCCATTTGTTAAATGGCCAATATCTTAGGACAACTTTACCTACAAGTTGGTCTTTATCGACTAAACCAACTTCAGGGAAACGGCTATCTATACTATTTTGTCTGTTATCTCCCATGACCAAGTATTTGTCTTTAGGGATTTTATTTTCACCATTGGCTCCATTGATATCGCTTGTTTTTAATGAACCTGTTAAGTAGTCACCTTGTTTATGCTTTTTATTGTAGTCTAAGTAAGGTTCAGATACTTTTTTACCATTCACATATAATTGATCTTTTTTATACTCTACGTTATCTCCAGGTGTGCCGATGACACGTTTAATAAAGTCACGTTCAGAGTCCTCATGGAAAACAACTACGTCTCCATTATCGATATGATTTAATGTTTTAGATATTTTACTTACGATAACTTTATTTCTATCTTGGAAGGTCGGATACATAGAAGAACCGGAAACTGTATACGATACCCCAATAAATTTCATTACAATGCCGACTACTAAGAGTGCGACTGCAATGGCTACAACCCATTCAATGATTTCTTTTTTCAATTTAACCCCGCCTATCATCTTTTATACAATACTCTACTTTATCATACATGCTTTTCAATTATGTTTCACTTATCTTACGACTTATAACATTTCTAATCTTTCATATTCGTAAGAAATAACCTTTACTTTGTAAGGTTAGATAAAGGCAGTAACGACGCCCTCCTTTTACAATTATAGATGTAATAGCTCATAGGAGTAATGACCTTTAAATTCTTGAAAATCATTATGCTTACACAATTTAAAACATTAGTCATCCTACCAAAACTCTATAATATTTATCAAACAACATAAGGAGTGTTAACTAACATGCCAATCTTAAATGTAAATCATCTATCTAAAGTATACGGAAATAAACAAAAATATAAAGCCTTACACGACATTAATTTTTCAGTGGAAAAGGGTGAATTTGTCGCTATCATGGGACCTTCAGGATCAGGTAAGACTACCCTCCTTAATACAATTAGTTCGATTGATAGTATTTCTGGCGGAACTGTAGAAGTGAGCGACAACATTATCAATCAACTATCTGATAAGAAACTTGCCCGCTTCCGTAAAAAGGAACTAGGTTTTATCTTTCAGGATTACAGTGTCCTACCGACGCTGACTGTTAAAGAAAATATTATGTTGCCGTTATCGGTTCAAAAAGTTAATAAAAATGAGATGGAACGTAACTATAAAGAAGTGACCGAAGCTCTTGGTATTTATGACTTGAGCGATAAATACCCTAGTGAAATTTCAGGTGGTCAACAACAACGTACGGCCGCTGCCCGAGCTTTTGTCCATAAACCGTCAATTATCTTTGCGGACGAACCTACTGGCGCATTAGATTCTAAAAGTGCGCAAGATTTATTAAATCGTCTTGAGGAAATGAACAAGAAATTTAATAGCACTATTATTATGGTCACACATGATCCTTCAGCAGCAAGTTTCTCGGAACGTGTCATTATGTTGAAAGATGGCAATATTTATTCAGAACTTCATCAACAACATAAATCGAAACGTGAATTTTATGATGAGATTATTCAATTACAGTCGGCTTTAGGTGGTGTCGCAAATGACATTTAATCAGATTACACTTAAAAATTTAAAAAGTAATTTTAAAAATTATGCGCTCTACTTATTCTCATTAATTTTAAGTATCGTTTTATATTTTAGCTTTGTAACGTTGCAGTATACCCATAGTTTAAATAATGGGGAGTCCCCAACAATTATTCGACAAGGTGCTAAAGTGGGTGCTGTATTTCTATTTGTTACGATTATCATTTTCTTAATGTATGCGAATCACTTATTTATAAAACGTAGAACGCGTGAGTTTGCGTTATTCCAACTAATTGGGTTAACGCGAGGCAATATTTTAAGAATGTTGGCCATCGAACAACTGACATTTTTTATAGTCACTGGTATCTTCGGTATTCTAGTTGGTATTGTAGGCTCGGAAATTTTACTTAATATATTAGTGAAGATGATGCACCTTTCAATACACGTGTCAATTGGATTTGAGTTACCTGCGTTGTTCCAAACTATCTTCATGTTGGTGCTAGCGTTTATGTTGATAATGTTTCAGAACTTCCTTTTCCTAAAAAGAAGAACAATCTTATCAATGATGAAGGATAATGCAAAATCTGAAGCGACGAGAGCGAGAATTACGCCTGTAGAGTTAATCGCAGGGGTGTCTGGCGTGGTAATGATTGTGTTAGGTTATTACATTTCTACTGAGATGTTTGGCAAGTTTGAGTGGTTAACAATGATTCTGATATCGCCGTTTCTTATTCTATTTTTAACGGTGGTGGGTGCGTATTTATTCTTTAGAAGTTCTGTATCTATCATCTTTAAATCTCTGAAAAAGTCTAAACATGGACGTGTTTCTATTACAGATGTGGTATTTACGTCATCGATTATGCACCGTATGAAGAAAAATGCGATGTCGTTGACGGTCATTGCGGTAATTTCTGCGGTAACTGTGACGATTCTATGTTTTGGTGCTATAAGTAAGTCGAATACTGATTTTTCATTACAAGCGTCAACTCCTCAAGATATTAACTTTACTAAGGAAAAGTCGGCTCAAAAGTATGAAAAATTATTAGCTCAACATCATATTAAATATGATTTAACGACCTATGAAAATTCAAATACAGCGATTAAGAAAAATGATGTACTAAAGGCTAAAGCGGGTAAAACAATGCAGTCGGCTGGTATGACAATTATGGCTGATAAAAATGTGACAGGTAATCATGCGGTACTTACTAACTTACAAGGACCGCTCACTGGTCTAGTGGATATCCACCTCGATAAAGATATTACGCTTCAAGGTAGTAAAGAAAAAACATTTCATGTGGATAAGAAAAATGTTAACGAAGTAATTCCAATGACCGTTTCTATGGGTGGTCCAGTGCTTAAAATAAGTCCTGAAAATTATAATGCTCTAAAATCACAAGATCAGTTAACGCATCATTATGGATTCAATATTAAAGACCATGGAAAACTAAATAAAGCAGAAATATTAGCTAAAAAAGTAAGTCCCGGTGTAGAATTGAAACGTAATATGAAACAAACGCTTGATCAAAGTAACGGTATTCTAATGTTTGTGACATCATTCTTAGGCTTGGCTTTCTTAATCGCAGCTGGCTGTATCATTTATATTAAACAAATGGACGAAACTGAGGATGAAATTAATAATTATCGTATTTTAAGACGTCTCGGTTTTACACATACGGATATGCTTCCAGGATTAGCTTTAAAAATTTTGTTTAACTTTGGACTACCTTTAATCGTTGCTTTATTACACGCATTATTTGCGGCGATGGCTTTTATGAAGTTACTAGGCGCATTTTCTTCAATGCCGATTATCATTGTGATGGTGTTATATTCACTCGTCTACCTCATCTTCGCCATCATTTCATTTGTTCATGCAAATCGTATTATTAAACATTCAATTTAAACAGATAACAGATTTAATTTTTGAAAATATAAACAATATAACAAACGAGAGGATGGTTCTAAATGAATATTAAAGAATTAATCAAAACGTCTTATGAAGATTTATTAAGCTTGAAAGTAAACTGGTTCAATGGATTAATGTTAGTCTTAATTGTCTTTATCTTAAGTAGTATCGCAACTCCATTTATTGGTGTACCTGTAGGCTTACTTGGTGGCGGTTATGCATTAAAACGTTATGAAGAAAAAGATAAATAATTAATTAAAGGAGCGGGATAGAAATCTAATGTAATTTCAAAGATTTCGTTGTCCCGCCCCGGCAAGGATGACTAGAGATGAAGCAAGTACAGTTTTATGTAGCTTCATCTCAGTCAACTACTGCCTAATTATAGGTTAGTAGATAATATCATTTTTTCACTCATTGCTCGATTCTATTCAAATCCTAAATACTTTTTGTTTCAATCACTTTATTATCAACTAAGCTAAAAAAGTATATGACAGATAAACACTTAAGATAGCAATAGCAACAATTCCTCCAACAAAGAATATAAAAGATAATATGCTTGTTACCAAATCACGTCTTTTACTCGTCTTAACTTCACTAGGATCTTTACCATTCATAAACGCGACAATACGATCATAATTCTCCAATTTATGTTTATATTTAATTTTGTCCACTCTAGTTGAACTGTAAACACCTACTAATAAAAGAATCATAACAAGACTATAACCCCACATATGAAAGTACACCATAAGCGGTCCTAACAAAATAGCACCTAAAACGAGTGGAATAACCATCATCCACGCCCAAAAGTCCATTTCCTTTTTTAATTCTGCATTGTTCATAATGGTCACGTCTCCTTTGACAAGATCATCTAAAGAAACGTTAAACAGCTCACACATCATCAACAAATTGTGAATATCAGGATAACTACGTTTATTTTCCCAATTTGAGATGGTTTGCCTCGACACGTATAATGCTTCAACTAAACCTTCTTGTGAATATGCTTCTTTTTCACGATATTTTTTTATTTGTTGACCGATTTCCATTATTTTAGCTCCCTAACTGTTTTTTAGAATCATCTTGCGTTGTAATAAGAGATTGACAATAAGCCTATATATATTTTAAAGACTTTGTCTTCTCTCTTCTTACATAGAAACGCTTTCTTATCTAAAAAACTACCAAAGTTTTTTTACAATTACATCTTTTTTTGTGTCAAAAGGTTTTTACATGTTAATATATCAACATTTCAAGACTACCGGATGTCTAATGGTAAATAACTTAATGGGGTGAGCCGCTTTTATATTAATGTCTCAATTTATATATTTCTTTGTCAAAGAACTTCCTAAAGCAAGATCATTCCACTTATTTAGTATGGCTTGAATGGCTCGTGTGACTTGAATGACTCGAATGGCTCATATGATTTGAATAGTTTATGGAATTTGAATGTCCTGTATGATTGATATTATTTGAAGACGAGTGTTGTTTGTTTTGTGTTTTTTGCGTTTTATTGCCTTTATAAACTTTGATTATCTTACGTATTTCGTAAATTTTAAGTATTTTACCTGTTTTTTTATTAGTTATGCCATTGTTTGACTTTTTATTGTGATTATTAAAGACTTAAGCATATTAAAAGACCTAAGATGAACGTTCGCCATCTTAGGTCTTTGTAACAATTTATCTTACTTTATATGCTTCTAGTATAATTTTCAATAAGCGTTCTATATAAGCTGTATTTAACACTTGTGGTTTGATAAGTATATTGAAGTATATTGGAGAAAATACCAAGTCTATAAATAAATCTTGTTCATTCTCATCAATATAATGATTAATAATAGATTTTAACCTCTGTCGATGGTATATAAAATACTTATCCATAAATAGTGATTTTGCTTCGGTTTGTTGATTACTTATTAAAATTTCGATAACTGCTCTACCTAAATTAGTTTGATATACTTCCATCACTTTAGTTAAATAAGTCAACAACGCTTGATATAGACTATTGTCCTCAGAAACTTTAATTTGTGTTTGTTCAGTAAACATATCGACGATGATTGAAGATTTATCTTTCCATCTTCGATAAATAGTAGCTTTCGACACGCCAGTATTTTCAGAGAGTTGATCAATCGTAATCTCTCTAAAATGTGTCGTTTCTAATAATTTGCCGAGTTCTTTGAATATTTTATGATTGATTGTTGGATCTTTCGGTCTTCCAGCCATGTTTTCCCCTTCTTAAATGCGAAATCAGTTCGACCATTTCGAAAATAATCACTGCACTTACAAACCATACTATAAAGCCAACGACGATACTTAACAACCATTGGTTTGTATAGTATAGCATCCCCCACGTAGCTAAAATACTAAATAACACACCGGTCATACCAAATACTGCACCACGACTTACGTGTTTAGCAATCACATTCCCGTGTTGCATACCTGTTATAAATAATGATACTAAGAAAACTGCAGGTAAAGTCGCAAATACGCCACCTAGTTCTTTCCAAGGTAAAACTACCGAAATAATATAACTTAGTGTAACTGCCAGTCCACCCACAAGAAATTTAATTAACGCTAATTTCATTGAAAATACCTCCAAATATTAATAAATGTGTCTGACTGCAAAAATTGCAATTGAAATAACTAACCAACAAACTAAGGCAAAGATTGTACCTTGTTTATAATCGCGTTTACTAATATAAATTGATGTTAACAAGACTGTGATGATACATGATATTATTCCAATAATTGCACCTGCACTAAGATGAATAGACATTTGGACTAGTTGATTTCCACGATGATCTATAGCTAAAGCGATAATCGCTGCGAGGTAGACTGCCGGCAGTGTCGCAATAATACCTCCCATTTTACCGCCTACTTTTTCAGACATAATCGAAGCAAATGCTACTGCAAAACCTCCCATAACGAAATGAAGAATAGCACTTGATATTGATATTCCGAACACTTACAAAACCTTCTTCACTAATTATTAAACGATACGTTTCGTTTAGTAATATTGTAAGCTTAAACCTATATATTGTAAACAACTAATGAAATATCAATAATTTTCAAATTTCTTTATAAACTTCTGTTGTCATAAAAAAAGATCCAAATTAAAAGTATCTTACTCTTAACTTGAATCTCATCTAAAATCATTTACTTTTTATAAATTTTTATCTTAATTTCATAATAATCGTCATGATTTTTATCATTATATTCTACGCGTATACCTGAATTTTCAATTGCTTGAATACTCTTACCTACTTCATCTCTTGCTTGAGTGATGTCTTTCGAAAATTGGAAGGTTTGAGCTTTTACCTTTTCAGGGCCTGTTTTTTGTTTAACACGTGCTTCAGTTTGTTTTACATTTAACTTTTGGCTAATTACTTGTTCGATAAGTTGCTCTTGATCTTCAGGTTCAAGAGATAATACGGCACGGGCATGACGTTCAGTTACCTTACCTTCTCTTAAACGCGTAATAACCTTAGGGGCTAACTTAAGTAAACGTAATTTATTCGCAATAAAACTTTGACTTTTACCAAGGCTTTTAGCGAGTTCACTTTGTGTCGTTTCTCCAATTTCAAGTAACTTTTTATAAGCTTCCGCTTCTTCCACGGCCGATAAGTTCTCGCGTTGGATATTTTCAATTAACGCCACTACCGCAGTTTGTTCATCATCCATATGGCGAATAATGACATCTGCCTGTGCTTTATGCAGTGATTGAAGCGCTCTAAATCGACGCTCTCCAGCGATAATTTCATACATATTTTCTTCAATCGGACGAACTACTATCGGCTGTAATAAACCATGTTCTTCGATGGATTCTGCTAGTTCATTAATTTTACTTGAATCAAATACTTGTCGTGGTTGATATCGATTTGGAACGATACGCTCTATTTGAATGGATTCAACACTTGAATTGCGATCTTCTTCAATATATCCAACGATGTCATCTTTATTTTTTAATCCAAATAATTTTGAAAAAGGTTTTTTCATTATCCATTCACTCCTCTTAAAATTAATTTTAACATGTCATTGCTATTAATTTTCTATTAAAGGAGATTTGTTAGGCGTACCTGGTTTTCTAGGGTACTTTTTAGAGGTTTGACGACGTTTATCGATAATAATCATTTGTCTTTCGCCAGCATCTTCTGGTAAATCGAATGTATAAGAATCGCTAAAGACGCCACCTAATATACCAATCCCAAATTGCGCTTCATTTAATTCTTCTTCTCCTTTTGAAGACTTCAATGCGATGAAGTGGCCTCCTTTTCTAACTAAAGGAAGACATAATTCACTTAATACCGTTAATCGTGCTACGGCACGTGCAGTCACTACGTCATAAGTTTCTCTGTAAGGACCTTTACCAAACGTTTCCGCACGGTCGTGGATGAAACTCACTTGCGTTAATCCAAGTTCAGCTGCTAAATGATTGAGAAACTGAATACGTTTGTTTAAAGAATCTACAATTGTTACTTTTAATTCTGGAAAAACGATTTTTAACGGAATACTTGGAAAGCCAGCACCTGCGCCGATATCGCAAAGCGTTAATGGTTGATCAAAATCATAATAAAAGCTTGGTGTGATTGAATCATAGAAATGTTTGAGATAAACTTCATGTTCTTCAGTAATACTTGTTAAATTCATTTTTTCATTCCATTCAACAAGCAACTTATAATAAGTTTGGAATTGTTCTTTTTGTTTATCTGTTAATTCAATTCCATGTTCACTTAATTTCTCAGCTAGCCATTCTACTCCATTCATTATCTTTCCACCCTTTGCAATTTACCTTGTTCTAAGTATACAAGTAAGATTGAAATATCTGCTGGATTTACACCGGAAATACGTGAAGCTTGTGCAATATTTAACGGTTTAACTTCGGCTAATTTTTCACGTGCCTCAGTCGCTAAGCTATCCACTTTGCTATAATCCAAGTCTTCTGGAATTTTCTTCTCTTCCATACGTTTCACTTTTTCAACTTGTTGCAATGATTTATTAATATAACCTTCGTATTTCGTTTGAATTTCGACTTGTTCTTCAACCGCTTCTGGTAAACGATGGTCTTCTTCTAATATTTCTAAAATTGTATCATATGTCATTTCAGGACGACGTAATAAATCAATTGCTAAGATACCATCTTTTAATCGTGAACCGCCATTAGTTTCGATAACAGATTGCGTATGCTCGTTTGGTTTAATACGTGTATCCGTTAAACGTTGAATTTCGTCTTGAATTTGTTGACGTTTTTCATTGAAACGTGCATAACGTTCCTCACTAATCATGCCTAGTTCATAACCAAGATCAGTCAAACGTAAATCTGCATTATCATGACGCAATAATAGTCTATATTCGGCACGAGATGTTAGAAGACGATAAGGTTCATTAGTACCTTTAGTTACTAAGTCATCAATTAACACACCGATATATGCGTCTGAACGGCTTAGAATTTTTTCACCTGTACCTAATACTTTACCTGCCGCGTTAATACCAGCCATAATACCTTGGCCAGCCGCTTCTTCATATCCTGAAGTACCATTAATTTGGCCGGCAGTATATAAATTCTTAATCGCTTTAGTTTCTAGCGTTGGCCATAATTGAGTTGGCACAATCGCGTCATATTCAATGGCATAACCTGCACGCATCATGTCCGCCTTTTCAAGACCAGGAATCGTTTCCAACATTTGACGTTGCACGTGTTCAGGCAAGCTTGTAGATAAACCTTGAACGTACACTTCATTAGTATGACGACCTTCTGGCTCTAGGAAAAGTTGGTGTCTAGGCTTATCGTTGAAACGTACGAATTTGTCTTCAATAGATGGACAATAACGTGGACCTGTACCTTTAATCATTCCTGAATACATTGCAGAAAGATGTAAATTATCGTCAATTACTTGGTGTGTTTTATCATTTGTATATGTTAACCAACAAGGAAGCTGATCTAAAATATATTCAGTTGTTTCGAAACTAAATGCGCGACCTACATCATCGCCAGGCTGAATTTCTGTTTTAGAGTAGTCAATCGTTTTTGCGTTAACGCGTGGTGGTGTACCTGTTTTAAAACGTACAACTTCGAAACCAAGTTCTCTTAAATTATCAGCCAATGTGATAGATGGAAGTTGATGGTTTGGACCACTTGAATATTTCATATTACCTAAGATAATTTCTCCACGTAAAAATGTACCAGTTGTAATAACAACTGCTTGGGCACGGTATTCTGTACCAATATTTGTGCGTACACCTTTAACTTCATTATCTTCTATAATTAATTCATCTACCATACCTTGCATGATATCTAAATTCTCTTCATCTTCAATAACACGTTTCATTTCTTGTTGATAAAGTACTTTATCTGCTTGCGCACGTAAAGCACGCACGGCAGGGCCTTTACCTGTGTTTAACATACGCATTTGAATATGCGTTTTATCAATCGCTTTCGCCATTTGACCACCTAAAGCATCAATTTCACGTACTACAATTCCTTTAGCTGGACCACCTACTGATGGATTACACGGCATAAATGCGATATTATCTAAATTAATCGTTAACATTAACGTTTTAGCGCCACGTCTAGCTGATGCTAAACCTGCTTCAATACCGGCATGCCCTGCTCCAATGACGATTACATCATATTCTTGAACCACCTTAGTTACCTCCTTCATATTTTCCTAACTTTTTATAAATGACAATTAAGACTAACCGCCGTCTTAATTTTTAATATACTTTACTATTTTCTATATTTAACGTGTTTCTCCTCTATTTACCTAAGCAGAATTGACTAAATAATTGATCGATAAGTTCATCACTTGCTGATTCACCAATGATTTCACCTAGAAGTTCCCATGTGCGTGTTAAATCAATTTGAATCATATCCATTGGAATTCCAGACTCAGCTGCATCAATCGCATCTTGAATAGCATTTCTAGCTTGTTTTAATAGCGAAATATGTCTTGAATTAGAAACATACGTCATATCTTGGTTCTGAACATCGCCACCAAAGAATAAATCTCTAATTTGAAGCTCTAATTGATCAATACCAGATTGCGTCAACATAGACGTTTGAATTAATGGCATATCGCCAATCATTTCTTTTACTTCATCGATATCTAATTTTTGTTCTAAATCGGTTTTATTCACGATAACAATTGCATCTTCATTTTTAATGACTTCATATAACGTACAATCTTCTTGTGTTAACGGTTCGTTATTATTTAGTACAAATAGGATTAAGTCTGCTTCACTTAATGCTTTACGTGAGCGTTCGACGCCAATCTTTTCAACGATATCTTCTGTGTCGCGAATACCTGCCGTATCAACAAGTCTTAATGGCACGCCACGCACATTGACATATTCTTCTAGTACGTCACGTGTTGTTCCTGCAACTTCAGTAACAATCGCTTTATTATCTTGAATAAGGTTATTAAGCATAGATGATTTACCAACGTTTGGTTTACCCACGATAACAGTTGAAAGACCTTCTCGCATAATTTTACCTTGAGTACCCGTTTCTAATAGAAGATTAATTTCATTCTTAATCTTTTTAGACTGTGCAAGTAAAAATTCTGTTGTCGCATCTTCAACATCGTCGTATTCAGGATAATCAATATTTACTTCTACTTGGGCGAGAATTTCTAGAATCGATTGTCTTTGACGTTTGATTAAATCGCTTAAGCGTCCTTCGATTTGATTCATTGCTACTTTTGAAGCGCGATCCGTTTTAGAACGAATAAAGTCCATCACCGCTTCAGCTTGAGATAAATCGATACGTCCATTTAAGAAAGCACGTTTAGTATACTCACCTGGCTCGGCCATTCTTGCACCGTGTGCCATTGTAAGTTCTAAAATGCGATTAATTGTTAGAATACCACCATGACAGTTAATTTCAATTATATCTTCGCGCGTAAATGTTCTAGGTGCACGTAAGACTGAAATCATTACTTCTTCGACTACTTCGTTTGTTTCTGGATCTATAATATGGCCATAGTTAATAGTATGAGATTCTACATCTTCTAGTTTTTTCTTTCCTTTATATAGCTTGTCTCCAATTTCTATTGCTTGTGGTCCAGATAAACGGACTATACCAATTGCGCCTTCACCCATTGGCGTTGAAATACTCGTTATAGTATCAAAATCCATGATTACCCTCGCCTCCTTATTCAAGTAAATTTTCATTATAATATTGTAATTTTTTTCTTTTAAAATTGCGAATATCTTGATTTAAAATATCTTGGGTAAGACTTCGGTTTGTCTGATGTAAGACTGACGTACGTCTTGATACTTGTTTATTTTATCTTTTTATTAAATACTTTCGCAATTTTTAGCACATGTTCTAAGCTACCCTGAATTTCAAGCGTTGTCATATTTTTCGCGGGATGCCTAGCGATAACGACAATATCTCGTGCGATAATATCTTCTTTATGCACTTTAAAATTCTCTCTAACCGCACGTTTAATTTTATTTCTTGTTACTGCGTTACCTAACTTTTTAGAAACGCTAATTCCTAAGCGAAAATGTTCATTATTACTATTGTACGTATAAACTACAAATTGTCTATTAGCTACTGATTTCCCCTTTTTATAAATAGTTTGGAAATCACTATTCTTTTTAATACGGTATGCCTTCTCCACGCTCACATCACTCGCTTATATTATTCTCTGCATTATTTATCTATTTAAATTATCTATGGGATAGAACGGAATTCTTAGTTCTATTTAATTATTTTCTATTATCTAGCCTTTAATCGTCATTCAAACGAAAAAAAAGACCACTGAGAAGTCAGTGATCTTATGCTGATAAAACTTTACGGCCTTTACGACGACGACGCGCTAAAACTTTACGGCCATTTTTAGTGCTCATACGTTTTCTGAAACCATGAACTTTACTATGTTTACGTTTATTTGGTTGATAAGTACGTTTTACCATGCAAAACACCTCCATCTACATATTTATCCAGATCATTAGCATTTCTAATGAACCTGATTATTTTAATAGATAAATTATACTTTCTGATATCAGAATTCTTGATTTAATTAAATTTTATCTAGTCATAATTCAAGCAACTACTACAATATAACAAATTACCATTTATAAAGCAAGCAGCTTTTCAATTGAACGCATTATTTTATTTAAAAAGTGAACAGAGAACTTTTTAATATTTATACATTTTCACTTTCTTGTTATAACGACGTTTTATTCATTTTTGATACATAGTTTATAAATTATTTCCCAGAGCTGTTATAGTACATTTTCTTATTTTCAAGAAATTAAGTAAAATTTATCCACTTATTCACATATAAGATCTGAAATACTGTGGATAATCATTCCGATATTCACAACATTATACCTAATTTAACAACATATTCACAGCCATTTGACATCTATCTCAGTTAAAAAGTATAATTATGTGGATAAGTCGTCTAACTCATTATTTTTATAGGATTTATTTATTGATTTTGTATGTATCGATAGTGTGAATAAATCATAGCATAAATAAAGTTATCCACCGAATGTTATTAACTTGTGGATAATTATTAACATACTGTGATTATTTTTATCCACTGGGTCAAAATTCTGTGTATAAGTCTTAAATTTATAGAAAGATGGGGTTTATATATGTCAGAACAAGAAATTTGGAAAAAAGTATTAGAAGTTGCTGAATCAGAAATTTCACGAACTACTTTTAATACGTTTTTAAAAGATACAGAGCTTAAGGAAATTCGTAACAATATAGCATATATCTTTGTAATCCATGAATTTTACGCTGATTGGCTAAATTCTAATTATAAAGAAGTCATACAAACAATTATGAAAGATATTATCGGATATGAAGTTGATCCTACATTCTTAACGGCTGAGCAATTAGCTGAATTAGATGAAACAAGTCGTAAACCTAGTAATGCCAGTCAATCACAACCACATATCATCGAGGATCATCACGAAGGTACAGATCAATTTAACACACATAATACTTTCGATACTTTCGTTATTGGACCTGGCAACCGCTTCCCACATGCAGCAAGTTTAGCTGTTGCTGAGGCACCGGCTCAAGCTTACAATCCATTGTTCATTTATGGGGGCGTTGGTTTAGGTAAGACGCATCTAATGCATGCGATTGGTCATCACGTGTTAAGCAATCAGCCTAACGCCAAAGTGCTATATACATCGAGTGAGAAATTCACCAATGATTTCATTAAGTCTATTCGTAATAATGAACCTGAAGCATTTAGAGAGAAGTATAGAAATATTGATGTCCTATTAATTGATGACATTCAATTTATTCAAAATAAAGAACAGACTCAAGAAGAATTCTTCCATACTTTCAACGAACTACATCAAAATAAGAAACAAATTGTTATTTCAAGTGATCGTCCACCAAAAGAAATTTCCAAACTAGAAGATCGTTTACGTTCACGCTTCGAATGGGGCTTAATCGTAGACATCACGCCACCTGACTATGAAACACGTATGGCAATTTTGCAAAAGAAAATCGAAGAAGAGAATCTAGAGATTCCTGCAGAAGCACTTAATTATATTGCGAATCAAATCCAATCAAATATCCGTGAATTGGAAGGTGCTTTAACACGTCTACTCGCTTATTCGAAACTTCAAGGTAGACCTATAACAACAGAGTTAGCAGCTGAAGCATTAAAAGATATTATTCAAGTTCCTAAATCTAAAAAGATTACCATTCAAGATATCCAAAAAGTGGTTGGACATTACTACAACGTGCGCATTGAAGACTTTAGTGCTAAAAAACGTACTAAATCTATTGCTTATCCACGTCAAATAGCAATGTATCTATCTAGAGAGCTTACTGATTTTTCACTTCCTAAGATTGGTGAAGAATTTGGAGGTCGTGACCACACCACAGTTATTCATGCGCATGAAAAAATTGCAAATGATATTAAAGCAGACAGTATTTTTAAACAAGAAGTAGAAGATTTAGAGAAAGAAATACGTAATCAATAGACAGAAAGGCTTATAAATTGATCAACTGTTGTATAACAGATTACATCTTATTAAAGTGGGAAATAAAAATAGTGGGAATTTGAACTTAATTTTAACCTTAAAAGAAGTTTAGTCTTCAAAACCACTTTCACCATGATTGTGGATAATGTTTAAAAGTAATGCACAACATCAACAGTTTATCCACATGTGTATAACTTTGGCATATCTAGATTTTCTCGACATATCCACTAATCCACAGGACCTACTACTATTACTATGAATTTAAAACCTATATAATTATATATAAACGACTGGAAGGAGTTTAAATTAATGATGGAATTTACAATTAGAAGAGATTATTTTATCAATCAATTAAACGATACATTAAAAGCCATCTCACCAAGAACAACTTTACCAATTTTAACAGGTATCAAAATTGATGCTAAAGATAATGAAGTGATTCTTACTGGTTCAGATTCTGAAATCTCAATTGAAATCACAATCCCTAAACAAATCGATGGAGAAGATATTGTTACTATTGCTGAAACAGGTTCAGTAGTACTTCCTGGTCGTTTCTTTGTAGATATTATTAAAAAATTACCAGGTAAAGATGTTAAATTATCAACGAATGAACAGTTCCAAACATTGATTACATCGGGTCATTCTGAATTTAACTTAAGTGGATTAGATCCAGATCAATATCCATTACTACCTCAAGTATCACGTGATGACGCAATTCAATTATCAGTAAAAGTATTAAAAAATATCATTGCACAAACAAATTTTGCAGTGTCCACCTCAGAAACACGCCCAGTATTGACTGGTGTTAACTGGCTTATACAAGATAATGAATTAATATGCACTGCAACCGACTCACACCGCTTGGCTGTAAGAAAATTAAAATTAGAAGATGAATTTGAAAATAAAAATGTCATTATTCCAGGTAAAGCTTTATCTGAATTAAATAAAATTATGAGTGACAATGACGAAGAAATTGATATTTTCTTTGCTTCGAACCAAGTATTATTTAAAGTTGGTAATGTAAACTTTATCTCACGCTTATTAGAAGGACATTATCCAGATACGACACGTTTATTCCCAGAGAATTATGAAATTAAATTAGGAATTAACAATGGCGAATTCTATCATGCAATTGATCGTGCATCACTACTTGCACGTGAAGGTGGAAATAACGTCATCAAATTAAGTACTGGTAATGATATTGTGGAATTATCTTCAACCTCTCCAGAAATTGGTACTGTAAAAGAAGAAGTTACAGCAACTGATGTTGAAGGCGGCAACTTGAAGATTTCATTCAACTCTCGCTACATGATGGATGCTTTGAAAGCTATTGATAACGATGAAGTTGAGGTTGAATTCTTCGGTACAATGAAACCATTTATTCTAAAACCTAAAGCTGATGATTCGGTTACACAATTAATTTTACCAATCAGAACATACTAGGACGCGAAGTAATAATCTCCGTTTAAGACCTTGGCATTTTCAATTAAGACAATGTCAGGGTCTTTTGTTTTTATTTGAAAATCATCTATAAGTCCTCTCAGCCCTTCAATAAGACGAAAATGTTGGTATTCTGTGGGTAAGTTACGTTTTAGTATTTTATAAGCTAAAATGCCCCTTAAAATTAAAGTTTAAGTACTTAACTACATATGCTTTATAGCGACCTCATTTTCAGACTCTAAAAGTTGCTTTAAAAACAAAATACCTTCTTCTTTCCCTCAAAAAGTGAGATATTAAAAATATCTTATAAAGTAAACGGTTTCACATTCCATTTTAAATGAAATTTAATCCCAAAAAAGGTATAATATATTAATGACACATAAAGAAACGGAGTGATTATTTTGGTTCAAGAAGTGGTAGTTGATGGCGAAATCACGTTAGGTCAATTTTTAAAAACAGAAGGCATTATTGAATCAGGTGGACAGGCGAAATGGTTTCTACAAGATTTTGAAGTCTTACTTAATGGCGAACGTGAAACACGCCGCGGTAAAAAACTAGCTGACCAAGATCGAATTGATTTCCCTGATATTCCTGAAATTGATTCTGTAATCATTATTCACCAAGGTGAACAATGAAGCTTAAGACACTCCAATTAGAGAATTATCGTAACTATGAGAATGTTACGTTAGATTGTCATCCTGAAGTAAATATTCTTATCGGCGAAAATGCTCAAGGAAAGACAAATTTACTTGAATCAATTTATACGCTAGCTTTAGCTAAAAGCCATCGTACGTCTAACGATAAGGAGCTTATACGCTTTAATGCAGAGTATGCTAAAATAGAGGGTGAGCTAAGTTATAGACACGGTACGATGCCACTAACGATGTTCATAACTAAAAAAGGTAAGCAAGTAAAAGTGAACCACTTAGAACAAAGTCGACTAACACAGTATGTTGGACATCTTAACGTGGTTCTTTTTGCGCCAGAAGATTTAAATATTGTTAAAGGTTCTCCTCAGATCAGAAGACGCTTCATTGACATGGAATTAGGTCAAATTTCTGCGGTTTATTTAAATGATTTAGCTCAATATCAACGTATCCTTAAACAAAAGAATAATTACTTAAAGCAATTACAGTTTGGTCATAAAACAGATACGACAATGTTAGAAGTCTTAAACCAACAATTTGCGCAATACGCACTGAACGTGACTTTAAGACGGGAACATTTTATCAAGGAGCTAGAGTCACTAGCTAAACCGATTCATGCTGGAATTACAAATGAGCGTGAAACGTTGTCGTTGAAATATTTACCAAGCATTAAATTAAGTGATACAAATACGGATGAGAGTGAGTTATTAGACGAGGTTACTACCTTACTAAATGACAATATTCAACGTGAAATGGATAGGGGCGTATGTTTGTATGGGCCACATAGAGACGATTTAGGTTTTAACGTTAATGGTATGTACGCCCAAACATATGGTTCACAAGGACAACAACGGACGACTGCACTATCTATTAAATTAGCAGAAATCGAATTAATGAATATTGAAGTAGGAGAATATCCAATCTTGCTGCTAGATGACGTACTTAGCGAGCTTGATGATTCTCGTCAGACACATTTGTTGAGTACGATTCAACATAAAGTACAAACGTTTGTAACGACGACTTCAGTAGACGGCATAGATCATGAAATTATGAATAATGCTAAGCTTTATCGAATTAATCAAGGTGAAATTATTAAGTAATAGAAAGTGATGGTGAATACATTGTCAGATGTAAACAACACGGATAATTATGGTGCTGGACAGATACAGGTATTAGAAGGCCTGGAAGCGGTACGTAAAAGACCTGGGATGTATATCGGGTCAACCTCAGAGAGAGGATTGCACCATTTAGTATGGGAAATTGTCGATAACAGTATTGACGAAGCCCTTGCCGGCTACGCTGATCAAATCGAAGTCATTATTGAAAAAGATAACTGGATTAAGGTAACTGACAATGGTCGTGGCATTCCTGTTGATATTCAGGAGAAAATGGGTCGTCCAGCAGTTGAGGTTATCTTAACAGTACTTCATGCCGGCGGTAAATTCGGCGGTGGGGGATATAAAGTATCCGGTGGTCTACATGGTGTAGGTTCATCAGTAGTTAATGCCTTATCTGAAGATTTAGAGGTCTATGTCCACCGTAACGAAACAATTTATCATCAAGCATATAAAAGAGGATTACCTCAATTTGATCTTAAAGAAGTAGGTAGCACGGAGAAAACAGGTACAGTGATTCGTTTTAAAGCTGACAGTGAAATTTTCACAGAAACAACAGTTTATAATTATGAAACACTTCAAAAACGTATCAGAGAGCTAGCATTCTTAAATAAAGGGATTTCAATCACGTTAAGAGATGAACGTGAAGATGACGAAGAACAACGCGAAGATACATATCACTATGAAGGTGGTATTAAATCTTACGTTGAATTACTTAATGAAAATAAAGAGCCAAGTCACGAAGACCCTATCTATATTCATCAAACTAAAGATGATGTTGAAATTGAAATCGCCATGCAATATAACGGTGGCTATGCGACAAATCTATTATCTTATGCGAACAACATTCATACATATGAAGGTGGTACGCATGAAGATGGCTTCAAACGTGCATTAACGCGTGTGTTAAATAGCTATGGAACTCAAAGTAAAATCATTAAAGACGAGAAAGATAGATTATCTGGTGAAGATACACGTGAAGGCTTAACAGCTGTCGTATCAATCAAACATGGTGACCCTCAATTCGAAGGACAAACCAAAACAAAACTAGGTAACTCTGAAGTCCGTCAAATCGTGGATAAACTGTTCGCAGAGTATTTTGAACGTTTCTTATATGAGAATCCTAGCGTAGCAAGAATTATTGTAGAAAAAGGTATGATGGCCTCTCGTGCACGTGTAGCTGCTAAAAAAGCACGTGAAGTGACACGTCGTAAATCAGCCTTAGAAATCTCAAGTTTACCTGGTAAGCTTGCAGACTGCTCTAGTAAAAACCCTGAAGAAAGTGAAATCTTTATCGTAGAGGGTGACTCTGCCGGGGGGTCTACAAAAGAAGGTCGTGACTCTAAAACACAAGCCATTTTACCGTTAAGAGGTAAAATTTTAAACGTTGAAAAAGCTCGTTTAGATCGTATTCTAAACAACAATGAGATTCGCCAAATGATTACTGCATTTGGTACTGGAATCGGTGGCGAATTCGATATTTCTAAAGCACGTTATCATAAAATCGTAATTATGACCGAT
Organism: Staphylococcus devriesei; assembly: GCF_002902625.1. Classification (GTDB taxonomy): domain Bacteria; phylum Bacillota; class Bacilli; order Staphylococcales; family Staphylococcaceae; genus Staphylococcus; species Staphylococcus devriesei. Next base: position 41,402 of record NZ_PPRG01000034.1, on the reverse strand, counting down.
GCCGATGTCGACGGTGCACATATTAGAACGTTATTATTAACATTCTTCTATCGTTTCATGCGTCCACTTATCGAAGCGGGATATGTCTATATCGCACAACCACCATTATTCAAGTTAACTCAAGGTAAACAAAAATATTACGTCTTTAACGACCGTGAATTAGATAAATTGAAATCAGAATTAAATCCAACGCCTAAATGGCAAATTGCTCGTTATAAAGGTTTAGGAGAAATGAACGCCGATCAATTATGGGAAACAACAATGAACCCTGAAAATCGTATGATGTTACAAGTGAAACTTGAAGACGCGATTGATGCCGACCAAACATTTGAAATGTTAATGGGCGACGTCGTTGAAAACCGTAGACGCTTTATCGAAGACAATGCAGTCTATGCAAACTTAGATTTCTAAGAGATTACTTGTTAATAATTTAGGTTGAATCTTAATCATTTAAGCTCTGAAGCTGACTAATGATGATTCAACCTCATGCTATAAACAACTGTTACGACAGTCTTACTAAGTTATGAAAGAACTGATTATAGAAGGAGGATATCTTGATGGCTGACTTACCTCAATCAAGAATTAATGAACGAAATATAACCAGCGAAATGCGCGAATCATTCTTAGACTATGCAATGAGCGTTATCGTTTCACGTGCCTTACCAGATGTACGTGATGGTTTAAAACCTGTACACCGTCGTATTTTATACGGTTTAAATGAACAGGGTATGACACCTGACAAACCTTATAAAAAATCGGCACGTATCGTCGGGGACGTAATGGGTAAATATCACCCACATGGTGACTCTTCAATTTATGACGCCATGGTTAGAATGGCGCAAACATTCAGCTATCGTTATCCGCTTATCGATGGGCAAGGTAACTTTGGTTCTATGGATGGTGATGGCGCTGCTGCCATGCGTTATACCGAAGCTAAAATGACTAAAATTACCTTGGAACTCTTACGTGATATTAATAAAGATACAATTGATTTCTTAGATAACTACGATGGTACAGAAAGAGAGCCGGAAGTCTTACCTGCTCGTTTCCCTAACCTTCTAGTGAATGGCGCATCAGGTATTGCTGTAGGTATGGCTACTAATATTCCTCCTCATAACTTAACTGAAGTCATCGATGGCGTTTTACGTTTAAGTAAAAATCCAGATGTTACTATTGCAGAACTTATGGAAGATATTCAGGGGCCTGATTTTCCAACGGCGGGCTTAATCCTAGGGAAAAGTGGTATCCGAAGAGCATTTGAAACTGGACGTGGATCTGTTCTAATGCGTGCACGTGCGGAAATTGAAGAGCGTGGCGGTGGACGTCAACGTATCGTCGTAACCGAAATTCCTTATCAAGTTAACAAAGCACGTATGATTGAGAAAATTGCAGAACTTGTACGTGAGAAGAAAATAGAGGGTATTACAGACTTACGTGATGAGACAAGTTTACGTACAGGTGTAAGAGTCGTTATTGATGTACGTAAAGATGCAAATGCAAACGTTATTCTAAATAATTTATATAAACAAACTCCATTACAAACGTCATTCGGTGTAAACATGATCGCGCTTGTAAAAGGCCGACCTAAACTAATTAATTTAAAAGAGGCTTTAGTTGAATATTTAGAACATCAAAAAGTTGTAGTTCGTCGTCGTACGGAATATAATTTAAGAAAAGCGAAAGACCGCGCTCACATCTTAGAAGGTTTACGTATTGCGTTAGACCATATTGACCAAATCATCTCAACTATCCGTGAATCTGATACAGATAAAATTGCGATGGAAACGTTACAAGAACGCTTTAAACTTTCAGAACGCCAAGCCCAAGCTATTCTTGATATGCGTTTAAGACGTTTAACAGGTTTAGAACGCGATAAGATTGAAGCGGAATATAATGATTTACTTAATTACATTTCTGAATTAGAAAAAATTCTAGCAGATGAGGAAGTCTTATTACAATTAGTGCGTGACGAACTTACTGAAATTAAAGAACGTTTCGGTGATGAACGTCGTACTGAAATCCAATTAGGTGGATTAGACGATATTGAAGATGAAGACTTAATCCCTGAAGAACAAATTGTGATTACTTTAAGTCATAACAACTATATTAAACGTTTACCTGTATCTACGTATCGCGCACAAAACCGTGGCGGTCGTGGTGTGCAAGGTATGAATACTTTAGAAGAAGACTTTGTAAGTCAACTTGTAACATTAAGTACGCACGATAACGTCTTATTCTTTACGAATAAAGGCCGTGTATATAAACTTAAAGGTTACGAAGTACCTGAACTTTCACGTCAATCGAAAGGTATACCAGTAATTAACGCAATCGAACTTGATAGTGATGAAGTAATTAGTACGATGATTGCCGTAAGAAACCTTGAAGATGAAGATAGCTACTTAGTCTTCGCTACTAAACGAGGTATTGTGAAACGTTCTGCGTTAAGCAATTTCTCACATATTAATAAAAACGGTAAGATTGCGATTGGTTTCAAAGAAGATGACGAACTGATTGCCGTGCGACTTACTGACGGTCATCAAGATATCCTACTTGGTACATCACATGCGTCGCTTATCAGATTCCCAGAAACGAAGTTACGCCCATTAGGCCGTACTGCAGCTGGTGTAAGAGGTATCTCATTACGCGATGAAGATACTGTGGTAGGTTTAGATGTAGCTCATGCAGAGAGCGAAGATGAAGTCTTAGTAGTGACTGAAAATGGTTACGGTAAACGTACGCCAGTAAGTGAATATCGCTTATCTAATCGAGGCGGTAAAGGTATCAAGACTGCTAAAATTACAGAACGTAATGGTAATATTGTATGTATTACAACTGTAACTGGCGAAGAAGACTTGATGATAGTCACAAATGGTGGCGTCATTATCCGACTTGATGTTGAAGATATTTCGCAAAATGGTCGTGCAGCTCAAGGTGTACGTCTCATGAGATTAGGTGAAGAGCAATTTGTTTCTACAGTAGCGAAAGTAATTGATAAAACAGAAGATGAAGAAGCTACTGAAGCAGCTCAAGTTGAAGATAATGCAAGTTTAGAAAGTACTGAAAGTCCTAGCGAACAAGTTGTTGAAGATGAGACGCCAGGTAACGCATTGCACACTGAAATAGAAGAAGCGGATACTACATCTGATGATGAACGTATTGAAGTAAGAGAAGATTTCATGGATCGTGTTAATGAAGATATAGAAAATGCTTCTGACGATGACGATAATAACGAATAATTAACAACAAATAAGACTACCCTGCTGAGGGTAGTCTTATTTTATATACAAACCTTTAGTTTTCTAATTCTTTCATCACGTATGGAATCTCACTTATTAAATGTGAAGGTGGCACAACGTACATTGTTTCAGATAATTTCTCTCCAATATAACTATGCGTATATGTCGCGCTAGTTACAGCATCTTTTAAATTGTCAAACTGACCAACAAAGCTAGTAATCATACCAGCTAATGTATCACCCATGCCTCCTGTCGCCATTGCAGGAGTACCGATAGCAAGTTTATACTCTTCGTCTTTAAAGAAGATTTCTGTACCATGTTTTTTCAACACAACCGTCGCGCCTAATTTATTTACAGCTTCTCTATTACGTTCATATGTTTGTTCTTCAATAGGAATACCACTTAAACGTTCCCATTCTTTTTGATGTGGAGTGAAAATCACGCGACACGTAGGAATTTCAGGTTTCAATTTACTAAAGATTGTAATTGCATCCCCATCAACAATTAAGTTTTGATGTGGTTGTATATTTTGAAGTAAGAATGTAATTGCGTTATTACCTTTGAAATCAATACCGAGGCCTGGGCCGATTAAAATACTATCTGTGTTCTCAATCATTTTAGTTAACATCTTCGTATCATTAATATCAATAACCATGGCTTCCGGACAACGTGAATGAATCGCTGCATGATTAGTTGGGTGTGTGGCCACTGTAATTAAGCCACTTCCACTATATACACACGCACGCGCTGCCAACATAATAGCACCGCCTAAATTGGCACTACCACCAATAAGTAAAATCTTACCGTAATCACCTTTATGTGTTTCATCATTTCTTTTAGGAATAGTAACCGAATTTAATGTTTCCATAAATAAACCTCCCTTATAAGGTGTGGAACCTTTCTACACTAAATAGATATGGTCTGAACTTTACAGTTGTAGCGAACAACTCAGACTTATCTACGCCCTCGACTTTTAAATACAATAGAAAATATTATACCTGGATTCGACTTTCGTCAACACTATTTCAGGAATAATTTTGGTTCTAATTTTGTTGAAAATGAAAACGTTTAAATTAATAATAATTTTTAATATTAACAATTGCTTGATAATTTTAAAAGACTTTGCTATATTAAAAATAACTTAATAAGTTATTGTTCGTAGGACAAGTAACATAATCGATTAATTTCAGAGAGCTTGTGTTGAGTGTGAACAAGTAATTAATAGTTATGCGAATCTACCTACTTTATGTGAACAATCGGTAATAACCGTTATATTGGTAAAGTGCAATTTGGTGCATCGTATGTATCAAGTTGTTAAATAGGGTGGCAACGCGTAGACCACGTCCCTTGTAGAGGGATGTGGTCTTTTTTTATACTTAAAAGTTGTCATTCTTAATAAACTTTTAAAAAAATGGGAAGGATGAAGTTAATATGTTAGACATCAGACAATTTAGAGAAGAACCTGATAAAGTTAAGAGCAAAATTGAATTACGCGGAGATGATCCTAAAGTAGTTGATGAAGTCTTAGAATTGGATAACCAACGTCGTCAACTCATTGGGAAAACTGAAGATATGAAAGCACGTCGTAACAAAGTAAGTGAAGAAATCGCTGAAAAGAAACGTAATAAAGAAAATGCCGACGACGTTATCAAAGAAATGCGTGAACTTGGTGACGAAATCAAAGAAAACGATGCTAAATTAAATGAAGTAGATAATAAAATTAGAGATATCTTAATTCATATCCCTAACTTAATCGCAGACGACGTACCACAAGGTGCTTCAGACGAAGAAAACGTTGAAGTGAAAAAATGGGGTACGCCACGTGAATTCGACTTCGAACCAAAAGCACACTGGGATTTAGTTGAAGAATTAAAAATGGCTGACTTTGAACGTGCAGCAAAAGTTTCAGGAGCACGTTTCGTATACTTAACTAGAGACGGTGCATTATTAGAACGTGCATTAATGAACTACATGCTCACTAAACATACAACACAACACGGTTACACTGAAATGTTTACACCACAATTAGTTAACGCTGATACGATGTTTGGTACAGGTCAATTACCTAAATTCGAAGAAGATTTATTTAAAGTTGAAAAAGAAGGTCTTTACACTATTCCAACTGCAGAAGTTCCATTAACAAACTTCTACAGAGACGAAATTATCCCACCAAATGTATTACCTGAAAAATTCACTGCACAAACTGCATGTTTCCGTAGTGAAGCAGGATCAGCTGGTAGAGATACAAGAGGTTTAATCCGTTTACACCAATTCGATAAAGTTGAAATGGTGCGTATTGAAAAACCTGAAGATTCTTGGGATGCTTTAGAAGACATGACTAAAAATGCTGAAGCTATCTTAGAAGAATTAAAATTACCATACCGTCGTGTAATCTTATGTACAGGAGATATTGGTTTCAGTGCAAGTAAAACATACGACTTAGAAGTTTGGTTACCAAGCTATAACAACTACAAAGAGATTAGTTCTTGTTCAAACTGTACTGACTTCCAAGCGCGTCGTGCAAACATCCGCTTCAAACGTAATGCAGATGCTAAACCAGAATTAGCACATACATTAAATGGTAGTGGTCTTGCTGTTGGACGTACATTTGCAGCTGTTGTTGAAAACTATCAAAATGAAGATGGTACAATCACAATTCCAGATGCATTAGTTCCATACATGGGTGGTAAAACTGAAATCCGTCCAGTAAATGGTTAAGCTATAACTCATACACATTTAGCGTTGAAGCTATCTTAAAAGATAGTTTCAACGCTTTTTTAATTTCTCCTATACCTTATTTGAAGATAATCAGTTTTCAATGTGAAAATCCGCTTTTTCCTAATAAAGTAATAAAGTAAATAATATCTTTTTAGACCCCCCTACATGAGGTAATTAGAAATTTCGGACTAAAAATATAGAACTCTCAAAACATTGATAAATCAACATTTTTAAACACCTGACAGTCTTACGTCACACAACCCTACGTCTTATAGTATTGCTACTCTAGTACTAGTGTATTAGACTAAATTTAATTAGATATTTACTTGTGAAAGTGAGTGCAACAAAGGGGGTATGAGGATGACGTCACATGTGACATTTAAACAAGGAATCAAAGAATGTATTCCTACTTTATTAGGATATATTGGAATTGGTTTGTCATTCGGAATCGTGGCGGCTTCACAACATTTCAGTATATTAGAAATCTTATTACTATGTTTACTTGTCTATGCCGGAGCAGCGCAATTTATCATCTGCGCACTTGTCATAGCAGGTACACCGACTTCAGCTATAGTATTAACCACTTTTATCGTCAATTCACGTTTTTTCCTATTATCAATGACATTAGCACCTAACTATAGAAATTATAGTGTATGGAATCGTATAGGCTTATCATCTATCTTAACTGATGAAACATTTGGCGTAGCAGTTACGCCTTATCTAAAAGGGGAGAAGATAAATGATCGTTGGTTACACGGTTTGAACTTAACTGCCTACGTATTTTGGGCGCTTGCGAGCGTAGCCGGTGCAATATTTGGTAAATACATCTCTAATCCAGATATGTTAGGGCTTGATTTCGCTATTACCGCGATGTTCATCTTTTTAGCAATGGAACAGTTTGAGTCGATTACACGTTCAAAACTTAAAGTGTATCTTGTATTGATTGCGAGTGTTATTGTAATGATGTTAATTCTAAGTTGGTTTATACCTTCATACGGTGCGATTCTTATCGCATCAATCTTTGCAGCGACATTAGGGGTGGTGATGGATAAATGACAACATCTTGGCATACGTTAATACTCATCGTTCTATGTGGTCTCGTAACGCTAATTGTCCGTGTTATCCCGTTTCTTATGATTTCACGTATCCAACTTTCAGAAACGGTGATTAAGTGGTTATCGTTCATACCCATCACATTATTCACGGCGCTCATCCTAGATGGCATTATCGTTCAACAAGACGGCGTACAAGGTTATACACTCAATATCCCGTTCATCATTGCAACGATTCCAACCATCTTCATTGCTCTTATTACACGTAGCCTGACGATCACCATACTAGTAGGCATCGCACTCATTGCTGGTATACGTTTCTTCTTTTAAAAGGAAGAACCCAATAGCTAGCTATTGAAGTTACAAATGTAATTAGATAAAATAAATTTAAACTAAATAATTACAAAGTGTAAAAACTAAACAATATAAACTTATTGAGAGAAGTGGAGGGACGCGGCCCTATGAAACTTCAGCAACCGGCAATAATGTACGGTGCTACAACCAGCGAGATACTCGGATGATAAGTAACAAGCATATCGCTTCATACTTCTAAAGAGTATGAAGTGATTTTTTTATCTAAAGGAGGAAAGCGTATGACAAATTATACGGTAGACACATTAAACTTAGGACCATTTACAACTGAATCAGGTGAAATGATTGAGAATCTGCAATTACGCTATGAACATGTCGGATACTCAGGTCAACCACTTGTAGTAGTTTGTCATGCGCTAACCGGCAATCACTTAACGTATGGAACTGACAAACATCCCGGTTGGTGGCGTGAAATTATCGACGGCGGTTATATGCCTATTTATGATTATCAATTTCTTACATTTAACGTTATCGGTAGCCCATTTGGCTCAAGCTCTCCCGTAACAGACCCACATTTTCCCAAACAATTAACATTAAGAGATATTGCTAAAGCGATTGAAAAGGGCATTCAAGAACTCGGCTTCGATAGGATTAATATCTTAATAGGTGGAAGTCTAGGGGGCATGCAAGTAATGGAACTACTCTATAATAATCAGTTCCAAGTCGATAAAGCAGTTATTCTCGCAGCTACTGATAAAACGTCTTCCTATAGTCGAGCATTTAATGAAATTGCATGTGAAGCCATTCATATCGGAGGTAAAGAGGGACTAAGTATTGCACGTCAATTAGGCTTCCTAACCTACCGGTCGTCTAAAAGCTATGATGAACGTTTCTCTCCAGATGAAGTCGTTAGTTATCAACGTTATCAAGGTAATAAGTTTAAAGAAACATATGACTTATCTTGTTACTTAACAATGTTGAATGTATTGGATAGTCATAATATTGACCGTGGCCGGGTAGACGTAGATGAAGTCTTTCAATCTTTAGATACTAAAGTACTTACGATGGGCTTTACTGATGATTTATTATATCCAGATGATCAAGTGAGAGTAGTAGGGGAGCGGTTTAAATATCATCGTCATTTCTTTGTGCCAGACAATGTAGGACATGACGGGTTCTTGTTAAACTTTAATGATTGGGCGCCGAACTTATATCATTTTTTAAAAGTAACGAATTTTAAACGAAAATAATGGAAGCGGATAATGACGATAGTGCCATTAAACCAATGGCTAGTGAGTGTGCTAAGTACTATTTCTATACATTTGTTTTAATCTTGCATAGAGGTTAAAATAGAAGTTACAGTCAAAAAGTATGGGAGTGGCAAATGTGTTTTCAAAAGTACACCTTAAAGCGACGATTATAGGAACAATTGCGCTCGCTATTGTTGCTTTAATCACGTATGTGTTACCGATACTTGGTTTGATACTATGTTTATTCGCTACAATTCCAGGGATTATTCTATGGAACAAATCCGTTCCATCGTTTGGAGTTGCCGCGTTAGTCACAGTCATCTTAACCACTCTATTAGGTAATACATTTGTATTAAGTGCCATGATTTTAGTTTTACTACTTAGCTTTATTATTGGCCAATTATTAAAAGAACGTGCTTCTAAAGAACGCATCTTATATATAGCAACTACATATTTAAGTATATTTGCTTTAGTCGCATTAATGTTATTACAAGTATTCAAAAAAATACCAAGTGCAACCACGCTTATTAAACCTTTTAAAGATGCAATGCATAGCGCCATTGTCGCATCAGGCGTTGAGTCTGATTATAAAACGGTATTAGAAGAAGGCTTCCGACAAATGGCAGTACAACTTCCAAGTTTTATTATCATCGGAATTTTTATTCTTGTTTTAATTAGTTTAATCATTACGTTTCCGATTGTACGTAAATTTAAAGTAGCTACGCCGATTTTTAAACCTTTATTTGCTTGGCAGATGAATCGTTCATTATTATGGATTTATATGATTGTCTTATTGTGCGTAATGTTTGCGACTCAGCCAAGTACGTTCCAAAGTATCGTGTTAAATTTTGAAGTTGTGTTATCATTATTGATGTATATTCAAGGATTGAGTTTAATTCATTTCTTTGGTAAAGCAAGACGTATGCCAAATGCTGTAACGATATTGTTAATGGTTGTGGGGACAATTTTAACGCCGGCAACACATATTGTTGCATTACTTGGGGTACTTGATTTAGGAATTAATTTAAAACGAATGATTAAAAATGACTTTAAAAAGTGAATAGAGGTGGAAGAATGAACCGTCAATCCACAAAAAAGGCATTACTTATACCTTACATTTTGATGGTACTTACTGCGATAGCGCTCGCTGTTGTATGGTTTATCTTTAAGCCATTGGTAGCTACGATTGCCGCTGCTATTCTAGTCGTGATGATTATTATTAGCATCGTATTAGTAAGACAAGCATTATTAAAAATGGATAACTATGTGGATAACTTAAGTGGTCATGTCTCAGCTGGCAGCAACAAAGCAATCAAACGTTTGCCAATTGGTATGGTGGTGCTTGATGCCGATGATCATATTGAATGGATCAACCAGTATATGTCTGAGCACTTAGAAACGAACGTCATATCAGAACCAGTTAATGAAGTATTTCCGAATATTTTAAAGCAACTTGAAAAGATTCAAGAAGTTGAAATCGAACATGGTCCATATCATTATCATGTACGCCATGCCGAAGAAGAAAATTGTTTATACTTCTTTGATATTACGAATGAAGTACAAACACACGCATTATATGAAGAATCGAAACCTATTATTGCGACCCTTTTCCTAGATAATTATGATGAAATTACGCAAAATATGAATGATACGCAACGCTCTGAAATCAACTCAATGGTAACACGAGTGATTAGTCGTTGGGCGTCGGAATATAACATCTACTTTAAACGTTATAGCTCTGATCAGTTCGTAGCGTATTTAAATCAAAAAATTCTAGCGGAAATTGAAGAGTCGAACTTTGAAATTCTCAGTCAATTACGTGAGAAAAGTGTCGGTTACCGTGCGCAATTAACACTAAGTATTGGTGTCGGTGAAGGTACCGAGAATTTAATCGACCTTGGTGAATTGTCGCAATCTGGTCTTGATTTAGCATTAGGCCGTGGTGGTGACCAAGTTGCCATCAAGAATATGAATGGTAACGTCCGTTTCTACGGCGGTAAGACTGACCCAATGGAGAAACGTACACGTGTAAGAGCACGAGTTATTTCTCACGCCTTGAAAGACATTTTAACTGAAGGCGACAAAGTAATTATTATGGGACATAAACGTCCTGACTTAGATGCGATAGGTGCTGCAATCGGAGTATCGCGTTTCGCATTAATGAATAATTTAGAAGCCTATGTCGTATTAAATGAAGAAGATATCGATCCAACACTTCGTAGAGTGATGGATGAAATCGATAAAAAACCTGAGCTTAAAGAACGTTTCGTAACGTCTGATGAAGCCTGGGATATGATGACTTCTAAATCTACCATTGTTGTCGTAGATACACATAAACCTGAGATGGTATTAGATGAAAATATTCTAAATAAAGCTAACCGTAAAGTGGTTATTGATCACCATAGACGAGGCGAAAGCTTTATTTCTAATCCATTGTTGGTTTATATGGAACCATACGCAAGTTCAACAGCCGAACTTGTAACGGAACTCTTGGAGTATCAACCGACAGAACAACGTTTAACTCGTTTAGAATCAACGGTAATGTACGCAGGTATCATTGTCGATACACGTAACTTTACATTGCGTACAGGTTCAAGAACGTTTGATGCGGCAAGTTATCTTCGTGCCCATGGTGCAGATACTATATTGACACAACACTTCTTGAAAGATGATGTAGATACGTATATTAATCGTTCTGAACTGATTAGAACGGTTGAAGTACAAGACGATGGTGTTGCGATTGCGCATGGTTCTAATGACAAAATTTATCATCCCGTTACAGTTGCACAAGCAGCTGATGAGTTGTTAAGTTTAGAGGGTATAGAAGCATCATACGTGGTAGCTAAACGTGAGGATAACTTAATTGGTATCTCTGCCCGTTCACTAGGTTCTATCAACGTTCAATTAACGATGGAAGCACTTGGTGGCGGTGGACACTTAACCAATGCTGCCACACAATTAAAAGGATTATCGATTGAAGAAGCAATCGAACAATTACAACAAGCAATTACAGAACAAAAGAGTAGGAGTGAAGACGCATGAAAGTAATTTTCACACAAGATGTTAAAGGTAAAGGTAAAAAAGGCGAAGTTAAAGATGTACCAGTAGGCTATGCTAATAACTTTTTAATTAAAAATAACTATGCTGTTGAGGCAACTCCTGGTAACTTAAAACAATTAGAACAACAAAATAAACGTGCCGAAGCGGATAGACAACAAGAAATTAATGAAGCGAAAGCACTTAAAGAAAAATTAGAAAATATCGAAGTAGAAGTAAGTGCGAAAACTGGTGAAGGTGGTAAATTGTTCGGTTCAGTAAGCACAAAACAAATTGCCGAAGCACTTAAATCTCAACATGATATTAAAATTGATAAACGTAAAATGGACTTACCTCAAGGTATCCACGCATTAGGTTATACTAATGTGCCTGTTAAATTAGACAAAGAAGTTGAAGGTACAATTAGAGTCCATACAGTAGAAAAATAATACAATTAGCACTGGCATTTGGGTAAAATTTAGGATGGATTGGATTTAGAGGTGTAATGACGTATGGATAATATGTATGATCAAAGACAAATGCCCCATAACAATGAAGCTGAACAATCTGTCTTAGGTGCAATTATTATAGACCCGAACTTGATTAATACGACTCAGGAGGTATTACTTCCTGAGTCATTTTATAGAGGCGCCCACCAACACATCTTCCGAGCAATGATGAATTTAAGTGAAGATCAAGGGGAAATTGATGTTGTCACATTAATGGATCAATTGACGAAAGATGGTGCGTTGAGTGAAGCGGGTGGCCCCCAATATTTAGCGGAACTATCTAATAATGTGCCAACGACACGAAACATTCAGTATTATACAAATATCGTCGCTAACTTATCGTTAAAACGTAAATTAATACAAACTGCCGATAGTATTGCCAACGACGGTTATGATAATGAACTTGAATTAGATGCGATTTTAAGTGACGCTGAACGACGCATACTTGAGTTATCCTCTAATCGTCAAAGCGACGGCTTCAAGGATATTAGAGACGTTCTAGGACAAGTATATGAGACAGCCGAAGAATTAGATCAAAATAGCGGACAAACGCCAGGTATTCCCACTGGTTATCGTGATTTAGACCAGATGACTGCGGGCTTTAACCGTAACGATTTAATTATTTTAGCAGCACGTCCTTCTGTAGGTAAGACTGCCTTCGCTCTTAATATTGCACAAAAAGTGGCGACACATGAAGGAAGTTATACGGTAGGTATATTCTCCCTTGAAATGGGTGCAGATCAATTAGCAACACGTATGATTTGTAGTTCTGGTAATGTTGATTCTAATCGTTTAAGAACAGGGACGATGACGGAAGAAGACTGGAATCGTTTTACAATAGCGGTAGGTAAGTTATCACGTACGAAGATATTTATAGATGATACGCCAGGTATTCGTATTACAGATTTACGTTCTAAGTGTCGTCGTTTAAAACAAGAACATGGTTTAGATATGATTGTGATTGATTATCTACAATTACTTCAAGGTAGCGGGTCACGCTTTTCAGATAATAGACAACAAGAAGTTTCTGAAATTTCGCGTACGTTAAAAGCAATCGCGCGTGAATTAGAATGTCCCGTTATCGCATTGAGTCAGTTATCACGTGGCGTAGAACAACGTCAAGATAAGCGTCCAATGATGAGTGATATTCGTGAGTCTGGTTCGATTGAGCAAGATGCTGATATCGTCGCATTCTTATATCGTGATGATTATTATAATCGAGGCGAAGGTGAAGACGACGATGGTAATATGGAACCTCAGTCTAATGATGAGAATGGTGAAATTGAAATTATCATTGCTAAGCAACGTAACGGCCCAACCGGCACTGTGAAACTACACTTTATGAAACAATATAATAAATTTACAGATATCGATTATGCACATGCCGATATGATGTAAATATTTTTCACCGTACTTTAATCTTATTTTAGAATTAAATGTACGGTTTTTGTTTTATTTTGATTGAATTTATTTCTATTTAGTATGTGTCTTGATTTCTATATAAAAGGCTTTAAAATACTGATATGTAAACGTTTGTAGGTATTTATTGGGAAAATTTATTTTCAAAAAGAAAAGGAAAATGTATAAATATTAATGTTCGATTTTTATTTGCATTCTGCCAAATGGATTGATAGAATACTTATGGTTAATCGAGAAAACTTTGGAGGTGCTCACATGTCATCAATCGTAGTAGTTGGGACACAATGGGGAGACGAAGGTAAAGGTAAAATTACAGATTTCTTAGCGGAACAAGCAGATGTTATTGCACGTTTTTCAGGTGGTAATAATGCGGGTCATACAATCCAGTTCGGTGGAGAAACATATAAATTACACTTAGTACCATCAGGTATTTTTTATAAAGATAAATTAGCGGTTATTGGTAACGGCGTTGTTGTCGATCCAGTAGCGTTATTAAAAGAATTAGACGGTTTAAATGAACGTGGTATTTCTACAAGTAATTTACGTATTTCTAACCGTGCTCAAGTGATTCTTCCTTATCACTTAGCGCAAGATGAATATGAAGAACGTCGTCGTGGCGATAATAAAATCGGTACAACTAAAAAAGGTATTGGTCCAGCTTACGTAGATAAAGCGCAACGTATCGGTATCCGTATGGCTGATTTATTAGAAAAAGAAACATTTGAACGTCGCTTAAAAGAAAATATCGAAATTAAAGATGCATATTTCAAAGGTATGTTTAATGAATCATGTCCACGCTTCGATGAAATGTTTGACGAATACTATGCGGCTGGTCAACGCCTAAAAGAATTCGTTATGGACACAGCGAAAACATTAGATGACGCATTTGTTGCTAATGAAAAAGTATTATTCGAAGGCGCACAAGGCGTTATGTTAGATATCGACCACGGTACATATCCTTTCGTAACTTCAAGTAACCCTATTGCTGGTAATGTAACAGTAGGTACTGGTGTAGGCCCAACATTCGTTTCTAAAGTCATTGGTGTATGTAAAGCTTATACATCTCGTGTAGGCGACGGCCCATTCCCAACTGAATTATTTGATGAAGATGGTCACCACATTAGAGAAGTTGGTCGTGAGTACGGTACAACAACTGGACGTCCACGTCGTGTCGGCTGGTTCGACTCAGTTGTATTACGTCACTCTCGTCGTGTGAGCGGTATTACAGATTTATCTATTAACTCTATCGACGTGCTTACAGGTTTAGATACTGTGAAAATTTGTACAGCATACGAATTAGACGGCGAAGAAATTACTGAATATCCAGCGAACCTTGATCAATTACGTCGTTGTAAACCAATCTTCGAAGAGTTACCAGGATGGAAAGAAGATATTACAAGTTGCCGTACATTAGAAGAATTACCTGACAATGCGCGTAAATACTTAGAGCGTATTTCAGAATTATGTAATGTGAAAATTTCAATCTTCTCAGTAGGCCCAGACCGCGAACAAACTAACTTATTAGAACAATTATGGTAATAGATAAGAATTAAAGCTTTTCGTTTTAATTTAATTTTATGAAAATGAAAATCCAGTTTGCGACATATCCAATGTCCAAACTGGATTTTTTAACAATACTACGTATTGTTTGGCTAAGCTTTACGGGGGGAGCCGGACAGAAATCTAATGTAATTTCGAAGATTTCGTTGTCCGGCCCCGGCAAGGTTGACTAGAGATGAAGAAAGTATGGTTTTCATGCATCTTCATCTCAGTCAACTACTGCCAAACGTTGTATTTAAACTTTGGCTAATCTTGTTTCCCCAGGAGTATCGCCCTCAATACTTCGTATAAATATATAGTTGTATGTAACGATGCGTTTGAAAATATGTATTTATAAAAACTAATAGGCTTAATATTATTATAATAATGTAATTAATCTAAACTATTTGTTATAGGGTTATGCTTATTCTAAAAGTCTTCATCTAAGATTTATATTATAGAAATAGTGGAGTATTCAAAACAAAATACAAAAGTGTAAAAAGAGGATAAATGAAAGAATTGTAATGCTTGAAACCCTTGATATGGCAACTTTTATCCAATAAATTAAGAAATTATAAAAAAGATTAAAATTATGTAAAAAATGTCTTGTATTCAAAATAAGGCCTGTGCTATAATCTATCTTGTGCTTAAGAATGGCTCCTTGGTCAAGCGGTTAAGACACCGCCCTTTCACGGCGGTAACACGGGTTCGAGTCCCGTAGGAGTCACCATTTTTTAGGTCTCGTAGTGTAGCGGTTAACACGCCTGCCTGTCACGCAGGAGATCGCGGGTTCGATTCCCGTCGAGACCGTATTGCTTATCCAATAGGATAGGCATTTTTTTATATCTTTTTTTCTAGCTACTTTTACTTCACATTAGTATTCCGCTTCGTTCCCATTTTCAAAAATAAAATACTGCTCAATAAAAAAACATGCTTCAAGAAGTTTTGCGTTACAAGAATATGACGCCGCAATATAATTTTAATATTTCTATTTATATAAGAAGATAAACGTTGATATTAAAACATTTGAAGTTATCATAATTTTGTAACAATGCTTAGAATAGGCGTCACTACAACTTTTGTACCCTATTCAAAGGATTCAACATATTTGTAATATTAAATTAGAGTGGTAAACTTTAAACTACTAATCTCCCGGATTATTTGTTGTATGTGGGCAATATTTGATTAGAACGAAAGTTTGTTAAAGCAACACTTTTAAATTTCTAATCATTATTGTAAGGGCGAGGGTAGGAAATCTTTAAAGTTAAATTAGATTTCTATCTCACGCCCATAGAATTAGAAGTATATTAATGGTAAATTATATAGTAGATGAGTGTGCGTTTATAAACATTTTTTACGTGCTAAATCGTAATTATTCTTTACTAAAAACGCTAAAAATTATTGAAATAGAGAACTATAATTTGAGAAATGAGGGTTATAGATATGGCAAGAAAAGTTGTTGTAATCGATGACGAAAAGCCAATTGCAGACATCCTAGAATTTAATTTGAAAAAAGAAGGCTACGACGTTTATTGTGCCTATGACGGCAATGACGCAGTAGATTTAATTTATGAAGTAGAGCCAGATATCGTGCTATTAGATATCATGTTACCGGGACGCGACGGTATGGAAGTATGCCGTGAAGTACGTAAGAAGTATGAAATGCCAATTATTATGTTAACGGCAAAAGACTCTGAAATCGATAAAGTTTTAGGTCTTGAACTCGGCGCGGATGACTATGTTACGAAACCATTTAGCACTCGTGAGTTAATCGCGCGTGTGAAAGCCAATTTACGTCGTCATTATTCACAACCAGCTCAAGAAGTAAACAATGCGACAAATGAAATTACAATTAAAGATATTGTCATTTATCCAGACGCTTACTCCATTAAAAAACGTGGTGAAGATATCGAATTAACACACCGTGAATTTGAACTCTTCCACTATCTTTCAAAACATATGGGGCAAGTGATGACGCGTGAACATTTGCTTCAAACAGTTTGGGGTTATGACTACTTTGGAGACGTGCGTACAGTGGACGTAACCATCCGTCGTTTACGTGAGAAGATTGAAGATGATCCTTCTCATCCAGAATATATCGTAACACGTAGAGGCGTTGGATATTTCCTCCAACAACATGATTAGGAGCTTGCGGATATGAAGTGGCTGAAACAGTTACAATCCCTTCACACTAAGCTTGTTATTGTCTATGTACTCTTAATTATTATTGGAATGCAGATTATTGGCCTGTATTTCACTAATAATTTGGAAAAAGAATTAACCAACAACTTCATGAAGAATATTAAACAATATGCAACACAACTTGAAGTCAATGTTGAGCGTATTTATAGAGACGATCCATCAAATGCGCAAAAAGAAGTTCAAAGCTTACTAAACGAGTATGCCAATCGTCAAGAAATCGAAGAAATTCGTTTTATCGATAAATACCAAATTATTATGGCGACGGCCAAATTATCATCACATAATCTAATTAACCAGAAAGTTAATGATAATTCCGTTCAAAAAGCCTTATCACTCGGTGAATCGAATAGTCACAACGTATTAAAAGACTATGGTAACGGTAAAGAACGTATTTGGATTTACAATTTACCCGTGAAAAGTGGTAACGAGACGATTGGTAACATTTACATAGAGTCCAATATTAATAATGTATATAATCAGCTCAGCAATATTAATCAAATCTTCATTATCGGTACTGCCATATCCCTGATTATTACGGTCATCCTTGGATTCTTTATCGCAAGGACCATTACACGACCGATTACGGATATGCGTAACCAAACTGTAGAGATGTCTAAAGGTAACTATACTCAACGTGTTAAGATCTACGGGAATGACGAAATTGGTGAACTTGCCCTTGCGTTTAATAACCTATCTAAACGTGTACAAGAAGCTCAAGCAAATACCGAGAGTGAGAAACGACGTCTAGATTCGGTTATCACACATATGAGTGACGGTATTATTGCGACAGATAGACGTGGTCGTGTACGTATCGTTAATGATATGGCGATTAAAATGCTTGGCATGGCGAAAGAAGACTTAGTCGGTTATTACATGTTAAGTGTCTTAAATTTAGAAGAGGAATTCTCTCTAGATGAGATACAAGAGAATAATGATAGTTTCTTATTAGATATCAATGAAGACGAAGGCATTATTGCGCGTGTGAACTTTAGCACGATTGTCCAAGAAACGGGCTTCGTCACAGGTTACATTGCCGTATTACACGATGTAACAGAACAACAACAAATCGAGCGTGAACGTCGTGAATTCGTAGCCAACGTATCCCACGAATTACGTACGCCATTAACATCAATGAACAGCTATATTGAAGCGCTTGAAGAAGGTGCGTGGAAAGACGAGAACCTAGCGCCATCCTTCCTATCAGTAACACGTGAAGAAACTGAACGTATGATTCGTCTTGTTAACGACTTACTTCAATTATCGAAAATGGATAACGAATCCGAACAGATTACGAAGGAAATTGTCGACTTCAACATGTTTATTAACAAAATCATTAATCGACATCAAATGGCAGCAAAAGATACCACATTTGTGCGTGAAATCCCTCAAGAAACTATCTTTGCGGAAATCGATCTAGATAAGATGACACAAGTATTTGATAACGTTATTACTAACGCTATGAAGTACTCTCGTGGCGAGAAACGTGTCGAGTTCCACGTGAAACAAAACACGTTATACAATCGTATGACGATTCGCATTAAAGATAATGGGATTGGTATTCCAATCAATAAAGTAGATAAAATCTTTGACCGTTTTTATCGTGTAGACAAAGCACGTACACGTAAAATGGGCGGGACTGGTTTAGGTCTAGCAATTTCCAAAGAGATTGTTGCTGCGCATAACGGTCGCATTTGGGCCAATAGTGTCGAAGGACAAGGTACATCGATATTTATTACACTTCCATGTGAAGTTATAGACGATGGTGATTGGGATGAAGAGTAAAGAGTATATTAAATCAATCATTCTTATACTATTGGTTATGATGAGTGGCGTACTTACGTATATGGTTTGGAACTTTTCCCCAGATTTAACAAATTTAGACAGCGCGGATAGTAAAAAGAGTAATACTAAAGCGATTGGGAAACCTATGGCTGCGCATATTGATAATGTAATTTCACCTTACCAAATTGTGAAAGTGGACGGTGATAAAGTTAAAGGTATAGCGCCTACACGAGATCAATTAGCTAAAGTTTCAAATACTTTAAAAAATCACGACGTCAGTAAAGTTGAACATATGCAACGAGATTATAACTTAACGATTCCAACACTAAATGATCATTTTACGGTGTTAGATTTCACCTATGATATGCCATTAAAAACATATCTAGGACAAGTGCTTAATTCTTCTGCCAAAATACCTAAGAATTTCAATTTTAACCGTCTTTTAGTGAATAAAGATACTAAAGGTAAGTTAGAGTTATATGCGATTAGTAAAGACCGTCACCAAGTGATGAAAGTGACAATGAACACTAAAGCTAAAAACTTCAATAATGTAATGAATCAGTTAGACAATGATATGCAAAAATATTCTGAGGTCATCACAAATAAAGATACAATCGATAAAGCAACCCATGTGTTTGCGCCAAGCCAACCTAAGAAAATTCGTTCTTATCGCATGGTGTACGATACGATTCCTGTAGAAACAATGAATGCCATTTTATTCGATGATTCAGTGATTATTCGAAGTAGTAAAAGTGGTTCAACGACCTATAACAATAATACGGGTGTTACGAACTATAATGATGAAAGTAAGAAGTATCATTATAAGAATCTATCAGAAGACGAATCAAGCTCAAGTGATATGGATACAACAATTCCAAGTACATTTGAGTATGTGAATGGTCATGGGGGTTTCTTCAATGACGATTATCGACTCTTTAGTACAGATAATTCGTCAGGTGAATTGACTTATCAATTGTTCCTTAACGGTCATCCAACATTTAATGATCAACAACTAAACGATATTGAAGTAACATGGGGTGAAAAGGGCGTATATGACTACAAACGTGCGTTATTACGTTCAAGTGTACCTTTAGAAGGTGAACAACGAGAACTTGATAGTGTTGAAAGCGTGCGTTCTGCACTTGCTAATAACCCGGATATTGATTTTCCAAAAGTGACGAACATGACGATTGGCTACAAAGAAGATGACCGACCTGATAAAGAAGATATCGAAGTACAACGTAACAGTGAGTTTATACCGACGTGGTATGTTGAATACAATGGCGATTGGTATGCTTACGAGGATGGGAGGCTTGAATAAATGAATTGGAAACAAACGAAGACCTTGTTTATTTTCGTGTTTATTCTTGTTAACATCCTACTTGTAATTATTTATGTGAATAAGGTAACGAAATCTCAGATAAATGAGTCTGAAAGCGACAATGAAGTTAATTTTCAACAAGAAGAGATTCAAGTTGCGAAGGATATATTGAATAAAGACGTGAGCGGTACGGAGATGCAAATGATCACGGCGAAGTCGAAGAATTTCGATAGTGAGGCTGAAAATGAATCATCGCTAGAAGCGGATGATTCAGGTTATAAGTTAAACGGCGAAATTGATAAAACAGTTAACGTGAGCGACAGTAATCTAAGTGATTTGAAAGATTATATTATGGAGAATATATATCGAGGCAAATCGTATCAATTAGGTAATGTGACATCGAATACAGTCACATATGAACAAACTTACGAAGGTTACCCGCTAATGAATAATAATAAGGCACGCTTACGTTTCTATGTGGATAACGGTAAGGCGACAAGTTATAAACAGACGGTGATGAATAAAATTGAACCGGCTACAAGCGATAGTAATCCTAAGAAACAAGTAATCACACCGCGTAAAGCTATCGAAACATTGTATTTTAACCGTTATTTAAAATCTGGTGACCAAGTGCTAGATGCTCGATTAGGTTATTATTCAGTCGTAAGAGAAACGAATGTACAATTATTACAGGCGAACTGGGAAATTAAAGTAAAACATAAAGGTAAAAACGAGACAAAAACCTATTATGTAGAAGCAACATCATCTAATCCTAAAGTAATTGATAACTAAAGGGAAGATGCAATGTAAAATTTTGACGAGTGTATGGAGGTAGCTTCATGCACTCGCTTTTTTATTATTTATGATAGGCTTGGAAGATAAACATGGAATTGGAACTTTAATTTCTGTATTGATATAGTATAATATAAAGGTATTTTAGAGGACTGGAATGTTTCGAATGATATGAAGTGTTCGGAACTACATTTTTAAATAAAAGAGTGCAAAATAGACGGATTAGACTGAAGGCACTCTAAAATATAGTGTAAGTTGTCGGAAATAGAAAGGATGAGCCACTTGATACGTATGAGTGTTCTGGCGAGTGGTAGTACAGGAAATGCCACGTATGTTGAAAGTGACAAAGGCAGTCTATTAGTAGATGTTGGACTCACTGGCAAAAAGATGGAAGAACTATTTAGCCAAATTGATAGAAATATAGAAGATTTGAACGGGATATTAGTCACTCATGAACATATAGATCACATTAAAGGATTAGGCGTTCTCGCACGTAAGTATAAACTACCTGTTTATGCGAATGAGAATACGTGGAAAGCCATCGATAAAAAAGATGGTAAAATTCCTATGGACCAAAAATTTATATTTAATCCGTACGATACGCATTCTATTGCAGGATTTGATATAGAGTCATTTAATGTGTCACATGACGCAATTGACCCTCAGTTTTATATCTTCCATAATAACTATAAGAAATTTACGATGATTACGGATACAGGTTATGTGTCAGATCGTATGAAAGGCATGATTCAAGGTAGTGATGCCTTTGTATTTGAGAGTAATCATGATGTGGATATGTTACGCATGTGCCGTTATCCTTGGAAGACAAAACAACGTATTTTAAGCGATATGGGCCACGTATCAAACGAAGACGCTGGGCTTGCGATGACAGATGTGATTACAGGCAATACTAAACGTATTTATTTATCACACTTATCTCAAGATAACAATATGAAAGAATTAGCCCGCATGAGCGTGGGACAAGTGCTAAATGAACACGATATTGATACGGAAAAAGAAGTATTATTATGTGATACAGACAAAGCACAAGCCACGCCAATTTATACATTATAATCATAATTAGACGTTCGACCTACTTATAATTTCGAAAATTAGAGTAGGTCGTTTTTTATGTGTTAATTTAATTATCTAATAATTTGAACTATACATGAATATTCAAAGTGGAACGTCTTAAACATAGTTTTGAGTAAAAAAGATGAATAAATATTTAAGACGGTACCGAAGTTATCCCCAAAATTAGCTAAAGTTATCCACGGTTGTGTATAATACACACAGAAATACTCACATTATTCACAGACTTATCCACATATTTACAGGTGGACAACTTATTTTTAGTATTATTTCTTAATTTTTAGCCAGAATTTATATACACTCCTATTATAATTAGAGGGAATTCTGTTAACAAGTTGATAGCTTGTGGATAAGTAGGATAACTATTAACAACTTGGAGGGCCATATGAAGATAACAATCTTAGCAGTAGGTAAATTAAAAGAAAAATATTGGAAACAGGCAATGTCAGAATATGAAAAAAGACTAGGACCTTACTCTAAAATTGAAATTATAGAAGTACCTGATGAAAAAGCACCAGAAAATATGAGTGACAAAGAAATAGAACAAGTGAAAGAAAAAGAAGGTCAACGCTTACTTGCGAAAATCAAACCACAGGCAACAGTTATTACTTTAGAAATACAAGGCAAAATGTTGTCATCAGAAGGCTTAGCCAAAGAACTACAACAACGCATGACACAAGGTCAAAGCGACTTCGTATTTATTATAGGAGGATCCAACGGCCTACACCACGACGTCTTAAAACGCAGCAACTACGCACTCTCATTTAGCAAAATGACCTTCCCACACCAAATGATGCGCGTCGTCTTAATAGAACAAGTCTATCGCGCTTTTAAAATCATGAGAGGCGAAGCTTATCATAAATGATGCGGTTTTTTAGCGCCTTTCTAGAGGTAATTTGAACGTATCAAAACGTATGAGGTTTGTGAGAATTGCTGTTATGTTTTTGTGAAGCCTATCATAAGTGATACGGTTTTTTAGTATTAAGCTTATGATTTTTTACTTTCTAAATTGATAACTGCTATTTCTAATAGTATTAACAATTCATTTAATGTGTGATACAAGTAATCATTATTTCTTAGGTTTTCATATTTTTTCATATCTTTAATGAATTTTTTTACTTTATATACAGTCATTTTATAAGTTAATAGTTCAGTTTGATTCATGACGAATACCTCCTAAAAAAAGCAGACCTTAAGGTCTGCTTATATTATTTCATTAGAAATTGTCTTTATTTATTTATCCTAAACTTTATGTCCCGGACTCTTTTATATATTAAAATTAATTATTTTCATCACATATTTTTAAATATAAATCATTTAAAACAGGTAATGCTTCTTCGATTTTGACTTCAGATGAGTA
Source organism: Staphylococcus devriesei (assembly GCF_002902625.1). GTDB lineage: Bacteria > Bacillota > Bacilli > Staphylococcales > Staphylococcaceae > Staphylococcus > Staphylococcus devriesei. Next base: position 17,782 of record NZ_PPRG01000034.1, on the reverse strand, counting down.
TATTTTTTTAACATTTTTACTATTGCAGAATGATTTGGATTGGTCGAATCATAAAGCGGTAACTTTATATTTAAGTTTATAGAGAAACTTCTTTTACTATAAGTGTTTATCATATATTCCTCTATTACAGGAGTATTTAATATACCACAGATGTAGAAACTTTCATCTTCAGTAATATCTCTTCCATTTTTATCTTGAGAGATATACGGTGCGTGTTTTGCAGGAATACTCATCTTAGTTTCTCCCCATAATGTAGTTACAGGATTAGCCAAAGCTGCGCGCCACTTACTATTATCACGAAATACAACTTTAAAAGGAGCATAAGTATATTGGCCTATTTTAGATAATGAATAAAAATTTTCTCCTTTTGCAATAAATTTACTTCTTTCAGATTGTTTTTCAATAACAGATTTCTGATTTAGCAAATATTTAGCAAGCTTAGGAGATAAATTTAATAGTTCGTTAATTGATACACTCTGCTTTTCATTCATGTTGTAAGGATAAATGCAGTATTGATTTCTATTTTCTAAAGAAAATCGTTCGATTGTTGGACCTGTAATTAGTGGCATAATATATTTAGTCTCTACATTCAAGTCACCAACATGATTAACTTTATGTGTCGTTTTGTCAGAGGTAATATTAGTGAAAATAGCTTGATCATCGTTTTTTGAATTTTTGAGAAAGTCTAGTATATATACTTCTTTTGGAGTGAATTCTACCCCGCTTCTAGCTTTATAGTTATTATCACCAATAACTTTAGATAAATTTTGAATTTGTGTTGAGTTGTTAACAAATGTGAATCCACTTCTGTTATCATCTAATTTAACTAGATATCCATTTTTTAACGTAAAATACTCTTTTACATCTGAAAAAGAAGATTTTGAGTTTATCTTTTCAATTTTTATTCCTCTTTTTTAATTACATTAGTAAGGGGAACCCCTTTAGTATAATCAATGTAATCTTTTTTGAAATAATAAGAAAGAAATGCGTCTTTCATAGTTATAAAAGGATGACCAGATTTTTCCCAATCTTCTGCATATTGTAGATAAAATCTTTTATTTGTTTCTATATCTAAAATAAAGTTTCTAAAACCTTCATACGAATCTTGAGTCATCATCGTTTTTGGCATTAGAAAGGCTAAAATTCCATCTTCATTGGGTCTATAGCTTGCATTTACATGAGCAATTAAAGCACAAATATTTAAACTAATTGCTCCCATATAGGTTTGACCACTAAATAGATGTCTCTCCAGGGAAACAGATTTAATTTTTTCTGCATAATTTTGGGGAAGGTATTCCCATTTTACCCATGGTGGATTACCTACAACAATGTTTAAATCTTTAAGAGAACCTGCTTTTAAAAAGTTTGAAATAATTCTTAGCCAAATTCCATCCCATTGTTTACTCGATAATTCAGCGATTTTATTACATAAGTCTTGTATTTTATTCTCTAAAGTAACATTAATAGCTGTATATTTAGATATTTTTTCAAGTAAATAACTTATTACTTCGTCCAATATTCCTATATTTAAAAGTTTTTGTGCAGTAATTAATGTTGGAGTAAATTCAGAGGACTCAACAAAATCTACTGGAAATATAGCATTTAAGTTACCTTCTATTGTTTCAATAGTGTTAACGTAGCATTCAGTATTTTCAATTTTTTCGGTAGTAGGAATTATGGCTGAATCGCCTAAGTAAACTGGAATTTCAAAAGTAGTTTCCTCATCTATAAGTGGTGAAATTGCTAGCATATAACTCACACGAGAAGTAAGCACATTTAGAGGATTTATATCAATTCCTTTAACTCTATTATATATTTCTTTTAATAAATTTTCTTTCTCTTTAGAGTTCATTTCACTAAGATCATATTGATCAAAGACTTTATTTATTAGTGTAGTTATAAAGATTCCACTACCACATGTTGGATCAATAGCTTTCCAATTTTTTGAGTCGATTCTATTAATCGATTCTTGAACCACATTATCAGCTAACCAAGCTGGAGTAAAATATTCACCTAAAGAATGTCTGATAGATTTAGGCATTATTTCAATATACAATTCTTTAAAAACATCTATTGAAGTATGTTCATGTAAAAACGTAAAAGTAGTATATTCTTCAATTTTTGATATTAAATTATTAAATAAAGTGTATAATTCATAATCCCAATGTGAATCTAAATGATACCAGCTAAAAAAATCGCCTTCTAACAGATTGTAAATTCCATTATCAGAAAAACTGTACCCATCTTCAATTTTTTCAAGAAATTCTTTTAATTCATCACTTGTTACAACTGTCAAATCATTAAAATACTTGATATTTTCAGAATTGGTTAATCTTTTATTAAGCAATTTACAAGCAATAAGTTTTATTATTATTGCATAAGTTGTTTGAAGGGAAAAGAGAGCTAAATATTCACTTCGAGCATCGTTGATATTTACTTCGAATAAATTAGATAACTCGCTTCTTCTTTTTATGATATCTTGATTCTTCCCCATATCTGTTTCAGAAAGATGAAATAATACTTGCCATTCTTTAAATAACATTAAAGTTTTTGTATCTAATTCTTGATTATAAAGGGAGTGAAATAATTTATTAGTTAATTTCATAGTAATACTATGAGGTCGTAAACCAAAGTCAGTAGTAATATTTTGAGAGTTTAATTTTTTAGATTTTGAGAATATTAATGCTTTAACTATTTCATCTATATCATTAGTAGTTATATTTTTAAAAGGTAATGTATTGTATTTTTCGTTTACATAACCAATTTTACCTATTTTTTTACCATCAGTAATAATCATAGTAGTTATATCATGAGTATCTTTTAGCTGATTAATTGTTGTTGAGCACTTACTTGTTGATTAGAAGTTTTTAATGCACTAGGTTTTTTGTATTCTACTAATAGTCCATTATGTTTCATATCAATTCTTCCTGAAAATTCTTGGTTGAAATCTTTACTAGTAAATTCTTTATCAAAATGAAAATCATCTATATGAAAATTATTTTCAATTAAAGTATATATTTCAGATTCAAAAATGGATGAAATAGTTGATTCATTCATGTTATTTTGAATTTTTTTAAATAAGTTGTTTTTTGTTTTTTCTAATTCTAAAGAGTAGTCTTCAGTTTTAGTAATGGTATGATAAATACTTTCGATAGACATATCAATTCCTCCTAATACTAATATTTTATCATGAATTTAGGATTTTAAGTGTTATGATTAAGGGAATAGATTGTCTTTTTGATACATCAATTCATTCTATTTAAGTATCTATTAATAATTGTTTGAAAATCATCATTAAATATTGTTGTAATAGAGTCATCATTCATAAAATCTTCGTAGATTTTATCAAGTATTTCTTCATCTTCGATTGCTGTGAAATGGTGTACTAACCCTTTTACAATCGATATATAATTTTGTGAAGCTAAACAGTTAGCAACTGTTTGCCAGTCTGACTGTGTAGTGTCATGGTTCATAGATAATCCTCCTTTTATTTCAACGTCCATTTTTGACGTGCTTTCGGATTAAGGGGGTGCATGATTTCATTGGTTGCTGGGTTCATGAGTTGTTTCACTTTCTTCTTATGTGGTTTCAACATTTCTAATACTTCATTAACACGTGCTTCAACAACGGGCTTTTTAGCGTAAGCACCCCATGCTAATATCACTTCATCTGATTCTTTCACTGCTTTCATAATTTGAATATTTGTATGATTATCATAAGCATTTTCTTCTAAATGTTTGAGATTGATAGGTGTTGTAATATTAGAGTATAGATTCACAAAATAGATGGACCCAAATGCATCCATTTCTGAAACTTTGTTCATAATGAGTTGGGTTGTTAGGTCAATATTGATAATGCCATCATAGTGCGGATACATCGTGATGATTGTAAGTGTTTGTTTTTCACTGTCCCATGTCTTTGTTAGTAAGTAGCGGTGAGTTCTCTTTTCGTCAAATATTGCAGTAGTGACAAGTGTATTTGTGATATTTTCCATTGATTTTATCTCCTTAATATTCATTTGGTAATAACATAATGTAATAAGAAAGGTCTACATCATCTTCACGGATAATGTAGACCTTATTGATATTGATAGGTTGATTGATAATTGCCTTTTGAGTTTTCACATACGCTGGTCGTTCTTGTTTGTGTTTGATATATAATTGATTGCGATGTGTATTGAACTGGAATATATGAAAATAATCTACTAAGGTATTATCTTTGGTTTGTTCTTGTTCTCGCTCAGATACGAGTTGCCATAATTGGTGTTGTAAGATATTAGGTAAGTTGTTGGCGATATCCCGGGTGATATATCTATTCATAAGAGACTTCCTTTCGTTCTGACTCTTTTTATATAAATCTGTGGCAATAGCTCTTGATAAGACGATACCAGCTCCACCAGCAAATCCTTGTATGAAACGAAATATAAGAACGATTGTAATATTCGGTGCAATTGCAATAACGATTGAAGATAAAATATAAACAATTAAACTAAATATTAAAGGATTTTTTCGACCAAACGTATCAGATAGTGTTCCAATAGTAATATTACCAAAAGCCAGGCCAATCATAAAAAATGTAAGTGTCATTTGAACTTGAGCAGTACTTGTATTTAGCATAGATTTAACTTCAGGCAATGCTGGTAGATACATATCAATTGATAGTGGACCAAACGCAGCCAGACCAGCCATAATTAGAATAAATAAAGGGGATATATTTTTTTCTTCATTATAAATTTCCTTTCTGGTTCTATTTTAAGAATTTGTCAATAAAAGAACACGAAAGTCAAAATAAAGACTTTCGTGTTCTTTTAAAGATTACTACTTTTTAGAGTCTAAAATTTTAATCATATCTTCTGTTGTAACAACTTGTCCCATAAATGGAAATGTTTGTTCAATTGAAAATTGATGTAATGATGCTTCAGGTGCAGACATCATGTCAGAAACAAAATATTGATTATATGCATTTTGATAAGCATCACGCGCAGTAGTATCAACACCCATATGTGTAGAAATGCCACCAATGACGATATTTTGAATACCTCGACGTCGTAGTTGTAAATCTAAGTCTGTGCCAAAAAAGCCACTAAATCCTCGTTTACTTACAACATAATCCGTTGATTTTACCCCAAGTTCATCAACTATTTCAGCAAGATCAGGATTCGGACTACCTCCTGGCAAGGATTTCATCGCATTAGGCTTTAGAGCATCTTTACCGTCAATAAAATCAACCCTAATAAATGCTATAAAACCTTCATTCTTTCTAAATAATTCCACCATTTTTGCAGCATTATTTAATACTGTTGAGACACTATGCGGAGCTGTTTCAACAGTATTCGCAATACCTTTTTGTAAGTCAACTAAAACTAAAGCTGTATTCTTGAAATCCATTTTTATTTTCCTTTCGTTATCAAAGTTTTGAGGACTGAATACCTCGAACAAAAATTTTCAAAATACGATCTACAAATTGTTTGGAGGGAATCTTTTTAACATAATGTTGATACTCAAATACATCTGCTGAAAAAGAATTCAGTAAAATATCAGCATGAAAATCAGGATCATTGACAATATCCATTTTTGTTATACATGACATAACTTCTGATTTAAGTTTTACATAGAAGGGTGTCTGCATAAGTACACGATTTTTTTTGTCTGAACGTTCAATTTCTTTAATTAAACTTACATTTTTCTCCATAATTTCAATAAGAGATAAAAATATAAAACGAAGTAATTCTTGCTGATCAGTTTGAATTTTCTTTTTATAATCAATCTGATTAAACATGTGTTCAATTTCTTGACTCAACAGTGCAGAACAAATATCGGACTTATTGGAAAAGTGACGATATAATGTTCCTTTACCAATTTGAGCGGCTTCCGCTATTTTTTTCATACTTATCGAATCTACACCATACATATTGAAAAGTTCATTAGCTGTTTTTATAATAAGCTTTTCATTTTTAATAGCATCACTTCGCTTTGACATATAAACCTCACCTTCAAATTATTTGTTTCATACATATTTAATAAATCATTATAAGTGAGACGAGTCTCCGTTTCAAGCGTTTAATCTAAAAAATATTTATTCTAATATACTTTTAAAAAAGTGGGTTTTAAAGATAGTGGGTGAATCAATTACTATTCTTTAATTTACTTTGATATTAGTATCATCTATTAAAACAAATCAATTTTTGCTAAGTTATAATTACTAGCTTTATTCATTTCTTCTAATACAATACTTTTAGTAAGAAGTAAAATTACGAAAACGATTACAAAAGCGATAAAATATGGCTCTCTGTCAAATTGGACTGATGGCCTCAATTATAGAGATTAAGCAACGAAACATTGCTTAATCTCTTTTTTGGTCTATATGCGTAAAGTTTAGAACACAAAATTATGCGATTGCGCAGGTGATTGTAATTTCTATAACCATAAGATACCCGTTTAATTAATTTAATTTTATTGTTAATGCCTTCAATTGGACCGTTGGTCAGATTAGTATAAGTGAGGGTGTTTTTGATGAAATCAGTGTACTTGCGTAAAGTCCCTACAACTGGCTTAAATTTTTTATGAGTCAGTGATAAGTCAATCATAGATAAAGTTGTCACTAATGCCGAGAAGTCATTCGTTTTAATACAGGTGCGTAGTTGATTTACATAGTGGTAAGTACGTTCTAATGTTGAGTTTAAAGCTAAAATATGCTTGACGACACCTTTTTCGGTCTTCCATTCTTTAAACAATCTCATTTTTTTATATTCAAAGGATTCTAAGTTTTCCGTAGGTTTTAAGACCAGTTTCCAATAACGTTTACACTTATTGTAATCTGGGCGATGTGCGTTTTTTAGGTCATTCATGGCACTGACACGTGCCATATTAAGCGCACGATGAATAGATTGTACAATATGGAAGCGATCAATAATAATATGTGCATTAGGAAACATATTACGAATCAAATTTATATAAGGTGGATATATATCAATCGTAATGTTTTTTACTTTTTGACGTTCTTTTAAAGGAAACCGATTAAAATATCGTTTTAACGAAAATAAACGGTGATCTTCTACGATATCTACAATAGGATGCGTCAACGCATCGGCGTAAATAAAATTCATACTCCCTGATACATTTTTAACTCTTTTAAATTCATCCATCATAAGGTGTTCGGGCGAGGATTGATTAAGGCGTTTGATGTATTTGATTCGCAATCATATCAATGTATCTAGAGACCGTGGTAGGTGATACAAATGTATCACGGGCGATAGCTTTCTCTGAACGGACTTCTGTGGCTTTATCGACAATCGCTAGCTTGGTCGAGTTAGCAATATAGCAGTACATATCAACAACATTTGTTTTAGCAGTAAAGTGAGACTCACAACATTTACAATAAAAGCGTTGCTTCGCTAATACTAAATAAGCTGGTCTTTCATTCATTTTATTAAGCGTAATGCATGATTGTTTCTTGCCATTTTTAACGATTGAATAATCCTTATTTTTATACCCACATAATGCCCACCTTGGAGGTGTATAGGATAGTTCACCGTAAAAGAATAAACAGGTCATTCCTTTATAGACTTTTTCATCTAATGTGTCTTCAAATTTAATATTTTTATCTTTAATTCCAATTATTTTTGATATACAATCAGTCATAGGCGCAATATCTCTCCTCATTGTTGGTTTAAGGCACTTACAATTATAGAGATATTTGCGCCATTTTTATATTCTTAAAGACATAAAAAAATTGAACTGATTTTCATCAGTCCAATTAAGTATAGAACCTAAAAATATGTATATTAATTGATAAAGCGATGATATTATGTTAATACAATCAGCAGTTATTAACAAAGTTAAAGGGGATTATGAATTCGGAGATTTAGAACTTCAAGATATACAAAGTGAGTAAGTTATTGTTAAAGTGGTAGTTTCATATATTTGTCACTCTGACGAAGCAATGAGAATTGGTGATGCAGAATTTTCTTTTCCAGCACTATTAGGACATGAAGGAGCAGGAATTATCGAAAAGGTAGGTGAGCAAGCTACAAATTTTAAAGTTGGAGATCAAGTTTTAATGGCTTACAATACTTGGGGAGAATGTGAAAACTGCAATTCAGAGAATCCTTCTTCTTGTATAAATTGGACTACATTAAATATGAGTGGGGCTAGAATAGACGGATCATACACATTCAAAAAGCAAGATGGAACAGCAGTATCTAATTTCTTTACGTAAAGCTCTTTTTCTACACATACAATTACAAATTATAGAAACTTAGTTAAAATAGATAATGATATTGATTTAAGATTAGTTGCCCCTTTAGGATGTGGATTCTTAACTGGAGCTTGAACAATTGTAAATGGCTTAAAACCTAAAGTTGGAGATAGTATAGTTGTATTTGGTACTGGTGCGGTAAGTTCAGCAGCATTAATGTTAGCAAAAGCACAAGGCTGTACAAAAGTTATTGCTGTAGAGATTCATGGTCGCAGATTAAGTACTGCAAAGGAATTAGGTGCCACGCATGTGATTAATATTTCTAATGAAGATTTAATTGAAGAAGTAAATAAAATAACTAATGGCAAAGGGGTGAGTTTTTCTGTTGACAAAATAGGAGTTTCAACTGTTATGTAGTCTGCTATAGATGTTCTTGGTACGCAAGGAGTAATGGCCTCTATAGCTGTAACATAAAATAAATTAGAAATGAATAGCTTTACAGATTTAGTACTCCAAAATAAGTCCATTAAGGTGTATTGATGAGTGATGCGATTGCTCAATTTGAAATATCTCAATTAATTGAATTATATAAGCAAGGACAATTTGATTTTAATAAATTAGTTAAATTTTATGACTTCGAATATATTAACCAAGCAATTTTAGATTCAAATTCTGGAAAACTTATTAAACCGGTATTATTAATATCTATATCCAAAGTAATTCCAACTTTTTAAATTCAATACTTAGATTCTCAATTTTATATGTGATTTCTAAATAAAAAGCGTTTAAAGATTACAAAAAAGAGCAGAACAGATAGCTAATTACTAGTTATCCGTTCTGCTCTTATATATATCTTTACCTCTTATGAGCCCAACTTTATATGAACTTACTTTCGTATATTTTCGTAGTTAATTTACATGGAATTTAAAGATTGTTTATGTTCTATATGTCTTTTCAACAGCCTTTATTGTTAATCAAGTATATAAGATTAAAACAAGCATTTTTAATCTCATAACTACAATTAACACAGCTCAAATAATAATTTCATTTCTTATAAATTGCTAACATGAATAAGTAGTAGTAGAAATATAATATTAAATATTAAAGAGCTGAATTGCATTACCTCTTAAAATACCGTCAATTGTGTCTGGATCAATATCACTGTTTTTAATATAGTCTACACCACGTGTATATTTCTCATCTTGGAAGTAAGGGAAGTCTGACCCCATCATGAGCTTATCCTTACCGAATGTATCAATGGTATTGATTAAAGAAGGTTCATGGAAATTAGCAGTATCATACCAAAATTGACGATTTAATACTTCATATGGATCAATGTTAAAGGCGTTCCAGTCTTCGTAATTGTCTTTAATACGAGTCATGAAGAATGGTAAAGCACCACCTAAATGTGAAATATGGAATTTGATATTTGGATATTTTTGTGGAATCTCGTTTTTAATTAATTGTAACGTAATGAATGTAGATTCTAATGGTGCGCCAATCACCCATTCTAATTGATAGTCGTTCACGAGTGGACTTTGGGCACCACAACCAGTTGGATGAATATAAAGTGTTGCATTTAATTCGTTCATAGCTTCGAAGAAAGGTTCGAATTGTTTGTCGGCAACTGACACTTTATCTTTCACAATAGTTGGAATCGCAATACCTACAAAGGCATCTTTTTTAAGTAGTTCTTGCGCTTCTTTAATAGCTTGATCGACATATGGAAGAGATACTGCACCATATGCTAAGAAACGGTCTGGATATTGTTGAATCAATGATTCATATAAATAGTTAATCTCTTGTGCACTTTGATGTGCTTCTTCTTTTGTACCCCATTGTGGTGATTGTGGTGTGGCAGAGATGATTTGCATATCAACGCCAGCATCGTCCATCATTTTAAAGCGCTTGTCTAGATCTTCTTTAGAGGCAGATTGATTAATTCCTTTAGCAACCTCTGTACCTTGACTACCTAATTTGCCTAATTTCTCTAAATAGTCTTCGCTCCATAAATGTGCATGTGTATCAATCGCTTTTGCATTTGACATATGATTGTCCTCCTTTAATTAAATGACTATATTAAATATTTATCCAGTTTAAAAAAATATAATCTTTTATTGACGACGATTTAAACTTAAAACTTCGATTAAGCTAAGAACATTTAACATAAAGAATTTAGAAGCGGCTTTGGCACCTTGGTGACCATGTCCTGCTTTATAGTGATTGTAGATTGCTGTACCCATCACTATGTTAATCATTAGAGTGCCCACAACGACTAATTTTTGGCCAAGTTTGCCTAAAATTGAACTAAATAAAAAGATAGAACCTACAAATTCGAATAATCCTGCTAATCGCATTGAACGACGTGATAATCCGAATCCTTCTTTAAATTGTTGTGCCATAGCATCGTCATTTTTTACTTTTGGTAAACTACTTTTAAAAATTTCTTTTCCTACATATGCGTTAATAACATGTCTTAGTAACATGCTTAACACCTCCTATTAAATAATATTAAAGATTAGTGAGTTGTATTTGATTGTCTTTTTTCTGAGAAGAGTGCAATGAATGCACCTATCAGTGCTACAAAGGCAACGATATAAAATGTCATATCTAGACCATGGATAAGGCCGGCTGCACCGTGTAATGGTGAAAGGTGACCGAAACCAGTCATCAGTGTTACAAGTATACCCGTACCAATAGCTGCTGAAATTTGGCGAATTGTATTATTCATTGCCGTTCCATGTGCAATCAATGATACAGGTAAAGCGTTTAATGCTTGTGTAGTCATTGGTGTCATAATCATGGAATTACCTAACATCAAGATGGAGAATGTCACAATGACATACCATGCGGATGTCTGTGGATTGAACTGTGCCATGAATAAGGCACCTATCATAATTAATAACATGCCAGTGATACTTAAACTTCGGCCGCCAACACGGTCATATAATCTACCAGTAACAGGCGACAACAAGCCCATGACGAGTCCACCGGGTAATAAGATGAGACCAGATTCTAAAGGTGACCAATGCATCATGGTTTGCATGTAAATAGGTAAAATAGTCAAATTACCGATAAAGAGTACAAACATTAATACAATTAAAGTCATCGAAATGGTGAAACTACGGTATTTAAATACTCTAAATTCGAGTAACGGTGAAGATAGTTTCAACTGACGACATATAAATAACGCAAGTATAATGATGGAAATGATAATCGTCATGTAAACGGATGGATGCGACCAACCAAGATTACCGGCTGAACTAAAGCCATAAAGTAAACCACCAAATCCTAACGTAGACATGATGACTGACAAGATATCTAACGAAGGTTGTTGTGTCTCGGTAATATTTTTCAAATATAAGAAACCGAAAATAGCGTCAACCACACTAATTAAGAGCACGACTAAAAATAGATAGCGCCAATCGAATAGATGGATGAACCAACCTGCTGCTGTAGGACCAATCGCAGGTGCAAAGCCGATGACAAGTCCAAAGATTCCCATTGCCATACCACGCTTTTCAACAGGAAAAATAATGAATAATAGTGTTTGAGACAGTGGCATTAAAATACCTGCACCTAACGCTTGAATACTACGCCCAACTAATAATAATGGGAATGTAACCCCTAACATACACATTAAAGAACCAAGTATTAAACAGGTCGCAGCCGTAAAGAATAATGTACGTAATGAAAACTTCTCTATTAAGTAGGCTGTGACAGGAATCATAATACCGTTCACTAACATAAAGATGGTCGTTAACCACTGTGCTGTACTACTAGATATCGCAAAGTCCTTCATAATCTCTGGCAATATCGTCGTAAGTAACGTTTGGTTTAAGACGCCGATAAAAGCACCAATCATCATGCCCGCTATCATTAAATTACGTTGTTTTATATTTAAATGTGTTGGTTGTGTCTGAGTCATAAGTTCACCTCTTTTCTCAAATGGAATCAACTATCACTTATTTTATTCGGAATGTGTTCCGTTTGTCAAATTTATGAATTCAATATAATATAGATAGTGTTAAAAAACGAAAAAAGGAAAAAGGAGATACTTAGTAATGAATATTGAAGATCTTGAAAATTATTTAAATATAGATTCAAATAAATATAATGAACCAAGCTTAGAAGCATTAAATTATTATTTAAAACGATATATGTTAACAGTACCTTTTGAAAATATCGATGTTCAAAATGGTGTAAGAATATCAGTAGAAGTAGACGATATTTATGAAAAAATCGTTAATCATCAACGAGGTGGTTTCTGTTATGAAATGAATCACTTCTTCAAAGCGTACTTAGAAGCAAAAGGCTTTACAGCGAATATGGTATCTGCAACTATTCATACACCGGGTGGTGGACGTAGTCTTAAAGGATCTCATATGTCATTAATCGTGCCGATTGATGGTGTCAATTATGTCGCAGATGTAGGTTATGGTGACTTGCCAATCAGTGCTATGCCAATTATTGATCAAGATAGTGATGCTATCATTGAAGATATTAACGGCGAATATCGTGCGATTTATGTAGACGATCACTTATTCTACATTCAAAAATGGAAAGATAATGAGTGGGATACAGAATACGAAGCGGAATTAGAACCTAGAGACATTCATGATTTTGATTACAATATTGAATACAATCAAATTAATCCTAACTCTACATTCGTTAAACGTCTTCTAGTTACAATGCCTAAATCATATGGTCGTGCGACAATGTCTCAAAATAATTTAACGTTAACGAAACAACGAGATAAAGAAAAATATGATATGACAAGTGAAAATTATCGTCAATTTTTAAAAGAAGAATTCAATTTAGATGTTAAAATTAATAGACTAGAACCATAAAAGAGAGCACATCATTTGGAAGGGGATAAGATGATCAATCAACGGAAAAAACGTAGTGATGCAACGCATAATAAAGCAATCATCTTACAGACAACGACTCAACTATTAGCACAGGGTGAAGATATTAGTGAGATGAATATGGCGGAAATCGCGAAGAAAGCGGGTGTGGGTGTAGGCACTTTATATCGTCACTTTGAAAGTAAATCGTTACTATGCCAAGCGATGATGGATGAAAAGGTTCATGATATGTTTGATGAAATGGATACGTTCCTACATCAGCATCAAGATGCGACTGTGAGAGATAAAATATATGGTATTTTATCTATTTATTTAGATTTAAAAGAGGCAAATTTTAATGTCCTAAACTTTATTGAGAAATCAAATTCTCAACATCAGTCAATGATTAATATTCCATTTTATGAACAACTGAAAGATTTGATTAAAGACCAGTTCACTAGTCAACAACAGACCCAAGATTTAGAGTTTAAGATTAATTTGATGCTAAACTCATTTTCATCAGATTTCTATTACTTTGCCAAACACGATCAACAACTGACAAAAGACCAATTTTTAAGTAGACTATTAGATATATTTATAGGATAGATAATAGCTTGAAAGTTGGACAGAATTAAGAAAGGAGCAAATGTAAATAAACACTAGTTCATTAAATAGCCCCTTAAAATTTATTGTAGCCTGAGATATTAATTTATGTCCCAGGCTACAATTTTTATAAGTCATATGATAGATTGTTAAACTTTGCGATAACGCTTAAGTCCGATGATATTTAAAATGATAAATAAAATAATAAAGATAAGAAGAATAAGAACATCTTACCTGAACCACTAGGTCCTATTAGTCCCAAAAGTTCGCCTTCGTTAATGTCTAGACTGATTTGGTCTAAAACTTTATGTTTATCATAGGATTTTACTGCGTCTTTAAGTGAAGCAATCGTCTGCATCATGCTGTGTACCTCCTTATTTGACACTCTGTTTAATTACTGTATATTCAATATAAATCAATTTTCGACAATTGCATGCATCAATTGAAATAATCAGACACATGAGATATAAATGTTCAATAATGTTATGGGGGCGACACAAATGAACGAAGAAACCATGGATAAACGTGTGTATAAAATATTAACCAAAATTGAAAAAAAGTATGATTACACTACTAAATGTTAAATCTTATGATGACATTAGTATTAAAGATATTTGTGATGAAAGTGGCATTAGTAGGGGAACATTTTATCAACACTATAGAGATAAAGATGACTTTTTATTTCAATATCAAAAAGTCATGATGAAAAAAGGGAAGCGTCAATTGACACAAATTCAATTTGAGGAACGACGTCAATTCTTTGAACACGCGTTAAACTCTTGGATTAATGAAGGAGAATTACTACTTTTATTGTTAAGAGATAATGGCGTTTATATTGTCCACCAAGCCATGAAAAAGAATTTACAACAAAACATTGAAGTTCGTTTAGTGCCTATTATGAATACTTAGGCACTTACAAATAAGGAAAAATAATTTTTAATTATATGACACTGACCCCCAAATAATGGGAATAATATAAAAACACTTTCGTTGAATTCATTAAAGAGGGCAGTTTTTGTGTTGTTAAAATATCACTAGATTCAACAATTACTTTTTGATCCTCGTCTGTAATAATTACTTTTTCAGTGTTAGTTTTAGGGTCAATAAACTTATTTTTGATAACGATAGGACCTGCGATTTCAACTTCAGTAGGCATTCCTCCTTTTTCTTTGGGAGGCTTGTCTTCATACCAACCTTTTTTTGATTTGTATCGTGGTAAAGGATTAAATGAAGGGTTAGTTTGAGTCATTAGCGAACGCCTCTTTTCGAAGGGTTGCTATGATTACGTGGATGTGGACCTATTTTTTGATATAACAAACTGCCGTTTTTCGTACCTACAGTATCAAATGGTAATCCTGGTGTGCACTTAATCCAGTAAGCAAAACGACGTCCTACTTCACATTGATCATTCGTGCTACAAACCATACTATATTTTTTTCTTAATTCACTATAAGTGAACATGCTTCCAACTGATTGTTGAAAAGCTTTGGCAATTACAAAATTATAAAGCTTCTCCTGTGATTTACTTTTATTTCTTTTCATAACTATTATCTACCTCCTAAAATTATCACTTACGTGATATGGACTTTATTTTACTCTCAAAGAAAAATAGAGGTTTGAGATTTCGAAAGAGAATTTTAGGACATTGATTCTATAACGTTTAATAAATAAAAAGCCCAACGATTTAAGAATCGTTGGGTATATTTATTGAATTAATAATATAAATTTGGTCCTTCTTTAATACTGTCTAAACGTGTCTTGTAAAACTTACTAATTATTTGAATCATTAGTTTATCGAGAAAGTCATTAGGATTATTATTAAAATTTTCTCTTTTATAAAAGTTGCTAATGTTATATTTTTTAAGCTCAGTGAGTAAAGAGTCTTCTACTTTTTCTGTCATTTTTACATCATTTTTAATTTTGTCATGAATCAAAGCTTTCAAATTAGTATTTCTTGCATAGCCATTAATAAGACTCTCAAACTGAGTTAATTTTTGTTCATGTTTGTAGTTTAATACAATTAGATCATTCTTTAAATTAGTAATACTATGCAGAGCAACTAATATATCATATTGAGTTGATTTTTGAATGATATTAATTACTAGTGTAACTAATTCATCGATTAAATCGGAAATAGCAATAAATAATGCAAAGTGGAATGTATCTTCAATGGTCGTTAAATAATATAATTCGTTATTATTAATTAAGTTTTGTTTTTTCATAAATTCATTTATATTATTTTGAGACTCAATCAGGCTATCTATTGTTAAATTAACTTTACGTGACTTATTTGTCAGAATACTACGGATAAATTTAAAATACGTATCATTTTGATCATATAAGTTGAGAGAAATACCGATAATAGCTTGTCTGAATTGATCTAGCTCGTCAGATTGATTTAAACTATCTTTTTTATGAGTTGAAGGTTTAATACTATTAGTAATTTCAAAGTATTGAGAATTACTTGTTCGTTCTTTAATTAAACCATCTGTTACTAGTTGTTTAAAGTATTTAGATTTATTTATGTTTGAGATGTTTTTCTTAACATAGGAGTCTTGTTTCTCTTTGTAAATGAGATATTTTGTTAAAAAATTACTTGTAACTACATCGTCAAAATTTTCTCTAGATAAATCTTGATGGATTTCTATTATTATATCTTTCAAATTTTTAAATGTATTCCAAGAAGATACGTTGTCTACAGTTTTTTCGTAATCTATTTTATGTTTAGCTTTTTTTAAATTAATATTTTCTTGAATCTGTTTTATAGTATTGTTAGCTATCTTTTTAGCAAAATATGTTGTTTTATTGATTGTGGCTAAGAACTCGATGAAATATGTATCTAGAATTGTTGATTCTAACACTTCTAAAGCATCTACACCTTGGTCAATGATTTCATTTGAAGTTCATTTATGTCCACCATACTTTGACTATCAATAGAATACGTCAAAGTATCTTTAGTAAAGCCACTAGGAATTTTATCGATAAATATACCCTCTTCACTACATTTCACAGTGTGTTGCTCCACAGTTTGTTCATCCTGATTTATAAAATAGCTTACATATATAGTTTCGCTAGGTTGGGCTTTTCCACATATAAAATTTGGTCGGTATTCTTTAGGAAAATAATCCTCTAAGTATTCTTCTAATATAAAGTCTGAATCAATTTTATGTATAAAATAACTGAAATTCCGAAACCACATTTCTATTTTCCATTTATTTTTAAACATAGTACTACTCACTTTCAATAATTAAATGTATAAACATAATGCTAGTTTTATTTTTAAGATATTTCAATAATATTTACTAATTTTTCTCTATAAGATATACAATATAAATAGAAAACAAACGTTCCCATTGGAGAGGTCCTATGAAAAGGTCATTAGAGTCTTTCGGTGAGTTACATCAAGTTTTAAAGAATTATAGAGATACTAGCTTATGGATATTCTACAATTGATTCTTTATTCAAACTTGGAAGGTAGAGTTTGTTTAATATATCAATAATGAAAAAATCTAATAATTTGTTATCAGTATATTCACTATACTAATTTATACTTGGTTCATTTGATATATATAGTTACTTTATGCTTTACATTCAAATATTTGAAATCAACAGGTTCTACTTGCTTATATGTAATAAAATTTTCGGAATTGTTTTCTTCAATATATTGATGAACTTTATATAGTTGCTTGAAGTTTAAGTCGTTTTTTATTTTTGTAAATTATAAGTAAACATTAATTCTGTTGGGCAAAATTGTATTGACTCATCTTACTAATATTATATACTTACATTAAATAATTTTAAATTCCAATTATTAGGAGGAATGTAAATGAAAGGAAAAAAGTATGATTTTTTGCCAAATAGGTTAAATAAATATTCAATTCGTAAATTCACAGTTGGAACAGCTTCACTATTAATTGGTGCTACATTAGTATTTGGTATTGGAAATGAAGCAAAAGCAGATGAAATATCGAATACTATAGGTCAAGAAAGTTTTGATAATGAAAGTTCTGTTAAAGAAAATTCTTCACAGTCGTTTGAATTAGAAAAAACACCAAGTACTGAAGAGACAACAAAAGAAGAGCAACCAAGTACTGAAGAGACAACAAAAGAAGAGCAACCAAGTACTGAAGAGACAA
>NZ_PPRG01000033.1 GCF_002902625.1 Staphylococcus devriesei | reverse complement strand
GTTCCCATGCCGAACACAGAAGTTAAGCTCCTTAGCGCCGATGGTAGTTGGATTTACGTTCCGCTAGAGTAGGACGTTGCCAGGCAGATAAATCATATGGATGCGATGAGCCGATATTGAGACCGAAGGGTCTCTTTTTTTATGTCTATTTTTATAATATGATTGAATTAAATACATGTAGGGGGATATTATGATTCAATCTATAAATCACATTACTTTTTCAGTATCAGATATCAAAGCATCTATAAAATTTTATAGGGATATTTTAAAAGGCAAAATTTTAGTAGAAGGTTATCATACTGCATATTTTGCAATCGGTGGTGTATGGATTGCTTTGAATGAAGAAACTAATATACCTAGAAATGAAATACACAGTTCGTATACACATATAGCTTTTACTATCGAAGAAATTGAATTTGAGGATTGGCACAAATGGTTAAAAGCGAATGGGGTCTATATATTTGAAGGTCGTGAGAGAAATAGAAGAGATAAAAAATCAATTTATTTTACTGATCCAGATGGTCATAAATTAGAACTACACACTGGCACATTGCAAGATAGGTTAGATTATTATAAAGAAGAAAAAAGACATATGAAATTTTATGAATAAGGCAAAAAGTTTAATTGTTTAAATAAATCTCTACCATAAATTAATTACTTAACTTTTGATATATTCTTTTAATTGATTATTTTTATTATTAATTCCAAGTATTTTTGATATACAATCAGACATAGGCGCAATATCTCTCCTTTTTTGTTGGTTTGGTCACTTACAATTATAGAGATATTTGCGCCATTTTTTTATTATTAAAGAAACAAAAAATCGAACTGGTTTTTTCAGCAGTTCGATTTAGTATAGAACCAAGAAAAAACGATACAAATTTCGGAGAGAACATGTCAGCGTCTATTTAGCTTTGCGAAAAGAAAGCGATTGAAGCTAATGAATTGAGGAGAGAGAGCAGCGAATTTAGTTGAGCTAAATGAACCAACGAACGACGACAATGAAGAAAGATGCGACCGCTTGCCTCAAAGCAAAGGAAACTCCTTAGCGCCGATGGTAGCAGATTACGTGCCGCCAGAGTAATAAGTTCAATTGTAGAGATTAAGCAACGAAACATTGCTTAATCTCTTTTTTGTTTAAAGGAAATATCTCTTATCACTTCTATTACAATCACTTACTTTAATTCCCTTATATTGTTAATGCTTTAATTAAAGTATCGGTATGGGCTTCAAGTTGATCGTTAGGAATGCCACCAAAACCTAGTATAAATTTCGGTTCATGTTGAGGCATATTGTCGTAGTTATAAACATTTAATTTCAATTTTAGTTGTTGTGCTCGCTCTAAACATTCCTCTAAGCTCAGTCCATTTTTGACAGTAAGGGTAAAATGCATACCGGTAAAAGCTCCCTCGATTTGAAGCTGCTCATGGTATGGTGCGAGCTTATCTAAAATATAACTCAGCTTCTCTCTATAAATCTTACGCATTTTATTTAAGTGTCTCTCAAAGCTACCGGAAGCCATAAAATTAGCAATAATTTGTTGGATATGGACAGGTACAGTGTTGCTTTCTTTATGACTTATAGCATGATATTCACTTAGTAATCTTTTAGGTAAGACGATGTAAGCAATACGACAACTAGGATACAGTGATTTAGAAAATGTACTAATATAAATTACTTTGTCTTTTTTATCTAAATTTTGTAATGCTGGAATAGGCTTACCGTAATATCTGAATTCTGAATCGTAGTCGTCTTCAATAATATAGCGACTGGCTTTTTGGTGTGACCATTTTATAAGCTGGGTGCGCTTTTTTAAATTCATCACATATCCGGTAGGGAATTGATGGGAAGGTGTAATATATAAAATATCATTATTTGAATGAAGTACTTCACTCGTATTAATCCCATCTTCTTCGACTGTAGCCTGGATATAAGGGCGTTGTTGCTTATCTAGTACGTGCTTAATTGGTGGATAACTTGGTTTTTCTATAATAAATGATGAATCGTTAAGAAGTTCTGTTACCATATTTAATAATTGTTCGGTAGAAGAACCAATAATAATTTGATTAGGATGACATGACACGCCTCTACTATTAAATAAATAATGTGCTATTTGTTGGCGTAACGCAATTTCTCCTTGTAAATCTCCTTTTTCTAAAAGTTCTAATTGATCGTCCTCGAAGACTTCTTTCGCGTATTTTCTAAATAAATGAAGTGGAAAATACTCTGCGTCAATTTCTGCTAAATTAAAATAATATTGATAGTCGGGATTTGCAGTTTCATAACTATCTTCAATTGTATGAGTATCACGTACATTAATAATAGGTAGAGACTGAATATCGGAAACGTAATAACCCGAACGTGGTTTTGAATAAATAAAGCCTTCGTCTAGTAATAATTGGTAAGCATGTTCAATTGTAGTATGGCTTAATGACAAATGCTCACTAAGTTGACGTTTAGAAGGGAACTTATCATCTGACTGATATTGACCTTCTATGATTTGGTTTTTTAGTTTTTTATATAGCGATAAATATAACTTTTGTTTTTTAGACATATAAAACTGGCCCCTATATTTATAAATAAATTGCACCTTTTTAAATATCAGTTTATATCATAAAATGGGTTTAATCAATTGGAAAAGGGGTTTATTGTATGTCTAAAATTGTAGGATCTGAACGAGTTAAACGAGGAATGGCTGAAATGCAAAAAGGTGGCGTTATTATGGACGTCGTTAATGCAGAACAAGCTAAAATTGCTGAAGAAGCAGGCGCTGTAGCAGTAATGGCTTTAGAACGTGTACCATCAGATATTAGAGCAGCTGGTGGAGTAGCACGTAGCGCTAATCCTAAAATCGTAGAAGAAGTAATGAATGCAGTTTCTATCCCTGTAATGGCTAAAGCACGTATTGGTCATATTACTGAAGCACGTGTGTTAGAAGCTATGGGAGTAGACTACATTGATGAGTCTGAAGTTTTAACACCTGCTGATGAAGAATATCATTTAAGAAAAGACCAATTTACAGTTCCATTTGTTTGTGGTTGCCGTAATTTAGGTGAAGCTGCTCGTCGTATTGGTGAGGGTGCAGCAATGTTACGTACTAAAGGGGAACCAGGTACTGGTAATATTGTTGAAGCTGTTAGACACATGAGAAAGGTTAACTCTGAAGTGAGTCGCTTAGTAGTGATGAATGATGATGAAATCATGACATATGCGAAAGACTTAGGTGCGCCTTACGAAGTATTAAAACAAATTAAAGATAACGGACGTTTACCAGTCGTTAACTTTGCAGCAGGTGGCGTGGCGACACCTCAAGATGCGGCGTTAATGATGGAATTAGGCGCTGACGGTGTATTTGTAGGTTCAGGAATTTTCAAATCAGAGGATCCTGAGAAATTTGCTAAAGCAATTGTACAAGCAACTACACACTATCAAGATTATGAACTTATTGGAAAATTAGCTGCCGAACTAGGTACTGCGATGAAAGGCTTAGATATTAACCAAATTTCATTAGAAGAACGTATGCAAGAGCGTGGTTGGTAATATATGAAAATAGGTGTATTAGCGTTACAAGGTGCAGTACGTGAACACATTCGTCACATTGAACTTAGTGGTCACGAAGGCATTGCTGTAAAAAGAGTTGAACAGTTAGACGAGATTGATGGATTAATTCTTCCTGGTGGAGAATCTACCACTTTAAGACGATTAATGGATTTATATGGTTTTAAAGAAAAGCTACAACAATCTGACTTACCAATGTTTGGAACTTGCGCAGGACTTATCGTGCTTGCTAAAGATGTGGAAGGCGAAACTGGATATTTGAAGAAATTAGATATTACAGTAGAGCGTAACTCATTCGGTAGACAAGTTGATAGTTTTGAAGCTGAGCTTGATATTAAAGGTATTGCTGAAGATATCGATGGTGTATTTATTAGAGCGCCTCATATTTCTAGTGTGGAAAATGGGGTAGAGGTATTGAGTTCTGTGGGAGATAAGATTGTTGCCGTTAAACAAGGTAAATATTTAGGTGTTTCGTTCCATCCTGAACTAACAGATGATCATAGAGTAACACAATATTTTATAGACCACATGGTAAAGTAAAATAGCATTACAAAAGGAGCTACTCAATTTTGAGTAGCCTCCTTTTTAAGAATAAAGTCTTTGCAATAATATATCTTATTAAATAAAGAAACCTGCAATTGCTGCTGAAATAAATGATACTAATGTCGCACCAAATAATAACTTAAGACCAAAGCGAGCTACGACGTCACCTTTTTCAGAGTTAAGTGATTTAATGGCACCTGAAATAATACCAATTGAGCTAAAGTTAGCGAATGATACTAAGAACACTGATGTAACACCTTTCGCATGCTCAGAGATGCCTTTCAAGTCACCTAGTGATTGCATCGCAACAAATTCGTTAGATAATAATTTAGTCGCCATAACTGATCCAGACTGTACTGCGTCCTCCCAAGGGACCCCAGCTAAGAAAGCTAATGGAGCAAAGATGAAACCAATTAATGTTTGGAAGTCCCAATTAATGGCACCGCCAGAGATTAGACTAAATATACCGCCTACAATACCATTTAATAATGCGATAATAGCGATATAACCGATTAACATTGCCCCTACGATAACGGCAACTTTGAAACCATCTAAAATATATTCCCCTAACATTTCGAAGAACGATTGGTTTTTAGTTTCACTTTCATCCACTAATAATTTGTCTTCTTCTTCGTTAACTTTATAAGGATTAATAATAGATGCGATGATGAAACCGCCGAATAAGTTTAATACTACGGCAGTAACGACATATTTAGGCTCAATTAAGCTGAAGTAAGCACCAATAATTGAGGCTGAAACAGTGGACATCGCTGACGCCGTTAAAGTATATAAACGATGTTTAGGTATGTAAGGTAATTGTTTTTTTAAAGAAATGAAAACTTCTGATTGTCCTAAGATTGCTGCTGCAACGGCATTATATGATTCTAAACGTCCCATACCATTGATTTTAGAAATTAAGAATCCTAAAACATTAATAATCCATGGCAAGATTCGAGTATATTGTAAAATACCAATTAATGCTGAGATAAAGACGATTGGTAAAAGAACGTTAAAGAAGAAAGGTGGATTTTTTGGATCGACATATTTAAATCCGCCAAATACAAAGTTAACCCCTTCTGCTGCTTTTTGTAGTAAATAGTTAAATCCCTCTGAAATACCACCAATAACTGTAATACCTGCTGTTGTTTTTAATAAAATAAACGCAAAAACAAGTTGGATAACAAGCAATATACCCACATATTGCCAACGAATATTTTTTCTATCAGAGCTAAATAAGAATGCAAGCGCTAAAAAGAAAATAATCCCAATAATCCCAATGAGAATATGCATAACTCTACTCCTTTATCTTTTATTTACCTAATATAATACATTAAATTAGTAAATGTAACATCCTAATTTTTTAATAATTAAAAAACAAATTGGTTGAAAAAGGTCAAAGATGCTCCTATAATATAGTCAAAGAAGGTCAAAAGAGGTGGTAAATCATGCACAACATGTCTGACATCATAGAACAGTACATTAAAAAATTATTTGAAGAAACTAATGAAGACGTGGTAGAAATTCAACGGGCAAATATTGCTCAACGTTTCGACTGTGTACCTTCTCAATTAAATTATGTTATTAAAACAAGATTTACAAATGAACATGGTTATGAAATAGAAAGTAAACGTGGTGGCGGAGGTTATATCCGAATCACTAAAATTGAAAATAAAGATGCCACAGGATATATTAATCACTTAATGCGTTTAATAGGTCCATCAATTTCACAACAGCAGGCCTATTACATTATAGACGGCTTATTAGATAAGGGTTTAATTAGTGAAAGAGAAGCTCGAATGATTCACGTTATCGTCGATCGTGAAACTTTAAAAATGGATGTGATGGCTCGAGATATCATTAGAGCGAACATCTTGAAACGATTATTACCAATTATTAATTATTATTAATAGAGAAAAGCGAGGTGTCTATGTGTGCTTTGCGAAAATTGTCATTTAAATGAAGCAGAGGTTAAACTCACAGTTAAAAGTAAAGAAGGAACTTCTGAAAAATGGGTATGTTCAATATGTGCAGAGGGGGATAACCCTTGGCATCAAAATGACTCTACTTCCTCATATTCACAGTTCCAAGATGATATCGAAGAAGCATTTGTCGTAAAACAAATATTGCAACATTTGGCAGCGAAACATGGAATTAATTTTCATGAAGTAGCTTTTCAAGAAGAAAAACGATGTCCTACATGTAATATGACATTAAAAGATATAGCACATGTTGGAAAGTTTGGATGTGCGAATTGTTATGCGACATTTAAAGATGACATTGTAAATATTGTGAGACGTGTGCAAGGAGGACAAATTGAGCACGTAGGTAAAACACCTCGTTCTTCTCATAAGAAACTTGCAATTAAAAAACAAATTGAAGAAAAAACGAAGTATTTAAATACCTTAATCGAAGAACAAAACTTTGAAGAGGCAGCGGTAATAAGAGATGAAATTAAGGCTTTGAAAGAGGAGAGTGGGGTGGAACCTAATGAGTGATATTAATACGCCTATAAGTGAATGGATGAAAGAAACTGCCGAGTCACCGATTGTGATGTCATCGCGTATTCGGTTAGCCAGAAACTTAGAGAATCATGTTCACCCGTTAATGTTTCCATCTGAACAAGCCGGCTTTAGAGTTATTAACGAAGTTCAAGATGCATTGCCAGATTTGTCACTTATGCGTCTTGATATGATGGATCAACAAAATAAGATGAAGTTGGTAGCTAAACATTTAATTAGTCCAGAGTTAATTAAACAACCAGCTTCAGCAGTGTTGTTAAATGAAGATGAGTCAATAAGTATTATGATAAATGAAGAAGATCATATCCGTATTCAAGCAATGGGTAATGACTTAACGCTTCATGAGCTATATGATAAAGCTTCTGAGATAGATAATACGCTTGATGAAACTTTAGAGATTAGCTATGACGAACAGTTAGGATATTTAACGACGTGTCCAACTAATATTGGTACGGGTATGCGAGCAAGTGTAATGCTTCATTTACCTGGCTTATCTATAATGAAACGTATGAACCGTATTGCGCAAACGATAAATCGTTTCGGTTTTACGATTCGAGGTATATATGGAGAAGGCTCACAAGTTTATGGCCATATTTACCAAGTTTCAAATCAGCTTACACTTGGTAAAACAGAAGAAGAGATTATTGATAATTTAACTGAAGTTGTTCAACAGATAATTAACGAAGAAATACAAATTCGTGAACGTTTAACTCAATATAATGAACTTGAAACATTAGACCGAATCTATCGTTCACTCGGCATTTTGCAAAATTGTCGAATGATTTCAATGGAAGAAGCATCTTATCGGTTAAGTGAAGTAAAATTAGGAATTGATTTAGGATATCTTGCTTTAGAAGATTTTAAGTTTAATAAATTAATGGTAAGTATTCAATCAGCATTTCTCTACAACGATGAAGATGAAACTGTTTCAGTAAATGAAAAAAGAGCGGATATATTAAGGGAACATATAAAATAGGAGGTACAAAGATATATGCTATTTGGTAGATTAACTGAACGTGCACAACGTGTTTTAGCACATGCACAAGAAGAAGCAATTCGCTTGAACCATTCTAATATCGGTACAGAACACTTATTACTTGGATTGATGAAAGAACCAGAAGGTATTGCAGCTAAAGTATTAGAGAGCTTCAATATCACTGAAGATAAAGTCATCGAAGAAGTAGAAAAACTCATTGGTCACGGCCAAGAACAAACTGGTACATTGCACTATACACCAAGAGCAAAGAAAGTGATTGAACTTTCAATGGATGAAGCGAGAAAGTTACATCATAACTTTGTAGGTACTGAGCATATTTTATTAGGTCTAATCCGTGAAAATGAAGGCGTTGCAGCTCGCGTATTTGCTAATTTAGATTTAAATATTACTAAAGCGCGTGCTCAAGTTGTTAAAGCTTTAGGAAGTCCAGAAATGACTAATAAAAATGCTACAGCTAACAAATCAAATAATACGCCAACATTAGATAGTCTAGCACGTGATTTAACCGTAATAGCTAAAGACGGCACATTAGATCCAGTAGTTGGCAGAGATAAAGAAATTACGCGTGTCATCGAAGTATTAAGCCGTCGTACTAAAAACAATCCTGTACTTATTGGTGAACCTGGTGTAGGTAAAACAGCGATTGCAGAAGGCTTAGCACAAGCGATTGTGAATAGTGAAGTACCAGAGTCACTTAAAAGTAAACGTGTGATGTCATTAGATATGGGTACGGTTGTAGCCGGTACTAAATATCGTGGTGAATTTGAAGAACGCTTGAAAAAAGTAATGGAAGAAATTCACCAAGCTGGGAATGTTATTTTATTCATTGATGAATTGCATACGTTAGTAGGTGCTGGTGGTGCTGAAGGTGCTATCGATGCCTCAAATATTTTAAAACCAGCGTTAGCACGTGGTGAATTACAATGTATCGGTGCAACGACTTTAGATGAATATCGCAAAAATATTGAAAAAGATGCTGCGTTAGAGCGTCGTTTCCAACCTATTCAAGTAGGTGAACCTACTGTAGAAGATACGATTGCTATCTTGAAAGGCTTACGTGACCGTTACGAAGCACATCACCGTATCAATATTTCTGATGAAGCAGTTGAAGCGGCTGCAAAACTAAGTAACCGTTACATTTCAGATCGTTTCTTACCAGACAAAGCGATTGATTTAATAGATGAAGCTAGTTCAAAAGTACGACTAAAAAGTCATACAACGCCTAATAACTTAAAAGAAATTGAACAAGAAATTGAAAAAGTTAAAAATGAAAAAGATGCAGCTGTACACGCACAAGAATTTGAAAATGCAGCTAATTTAAGAGATAAACAAACTAAATTAGAAAAACAATATGAAGATGCTAAAAATGAATGGCAAACTTCACAAGGCGGTCAGTCTACATCACTATCTCAAGAAGACATTGCAGAGGTCATTGCTGGATGGACTGGTATCCCATTAACTAAAATTAACGAAACTGAATCAGATCGATTATTAAATCTAGAAGATACATTGCATAGTCGTGTTATCGGTCAAAAAGATGCTGTAACATCTATTAGTAAAGCCGTACGTCGTGCGCGTGCAGGCTTAAAAGATCCTAAACGTCCAATTGGTAGCTTTATCTTCTTAGGACCAACAGGTGTAGGTAAAACTGAATTAGCACGTGCTCTAGCTGAATCAATGTTCGGTGAAGAAGATGCAATGATTCGTGTTGATATGAGTGAATTTATGGAGAAACACGCAGTGAGCCGTTTAGTTGGAGCGCCTCCAGGCTATGTAGGTCATGATGATGGTGGTCAATTAACTGAAAAAGTAAGACGCAAACCTTATTCAGTTATTTTATTCGATGAAATTGAAAAAGCACATCCAGATGTATTTAATATTCTTTTACAAGTACTAGATGACGGTCATTTAACAGATACAAAAGGTCGTCAAGTAGACTTCCGCAATACTGTGATTATTATGACATCAAACGTTGGAGCACAAGAATTACAAGATCAACGTTTTGCAGGATTTGGTGGAGGTTCAGAAGGTCATGATTATGAAACAATTCGTAAAACAATGATGAAAGAGCTTAAAAACTCATTCCGTCCAGAATTCTTAAACCGTGTAGATGATATTATTGTCTTCCACAAACTTTCTAAAGATGAATTAAAAGAAATTGTAACAATGATGGTTAATAAATTGACTAAACGTCTTTCTGAACAAGATATTAATATTAAAGTTACTGATAAAGCAAAAGAAAAAATTGCTGAAGAAGGGTATGACCCTGAATATGGTGCACGTCCATTAATCAGAGCTATCCAAAAAACAGTAGAAGATAACCTTAGTGAATTGATTTTAGACGGCAATAAAATTGAAGGTAAAGAAGTTATTATTGATCATGATGGTAAAGAATTTAAATATGACATTCATGAGAAAGATACAGCATCTTCAAAAGATGAAAAAGAAACTTCTGAAACTGAAGCATAAAATAATATTGTAGTAAAAGAGTGAGACAGAAATCTTTATTATTAGGATTTCTGTGCTCACTCTCTTTTTACTTTAATATTGAAAATAAAGACTCAATTAAAAAGCGAAAGCATAACATGGAGGTCTTTAGCTTCTTATTTATCTTTACATTTGTCATTATTACCCTATACATATAAAATAGATTTGTTCAAAGAAAAATCGGAGGTGCAATTTTGGCCAAAAAGAAAGTGATTTTCGAATGTATGGCTTGTGGCTACCAATCTCCAAAGTGGATGGGTAAATGTCCGAATTGTGGCGCATGGAACCAAATGGAGGAAATTGTAGAGAAAGCTTCAAATCCTAAACATGGCGTGAAGGCGAAAGAGTCGAGCGCAAAAGTACAAAAATTAAACAGTATTAAGCATGAAGCAACTCCAAGAGTACAAACAGAATCGACAGAATTTAACCGCGTATTAGGCGGAGGAATTGTTAGTGGATCTTTAGTGTTAATCGGCGGGGACCCAGGAATTGGGAAATCGACGTTGTTACTACAAATTTGCGCGTCATTATCACAAAAGTTGAACGTTTTATATATAACAGGTGAAGAATCACTCAATCAGACTAAATTACGTGCTGAGCGTTTAGAAGAAGATTCAAGTAATTTAAATGTATTAGCTGAAACAGATTTGGAAGTCATTCATCAGACCGTTCAACAAGAACAACCCGACATATTAGTCGTGGATTCTATTCAAACTATTTATCACCCTGAGATTAGTTCGGCACCCGGTTCAGTATCACAAGTTCGAGAAAGTACACAGAGCTTGATGAATATTGCTAAACAAATGAATATTGCAACTTTTATTGTCGGACACGTAACGAAAGAAGGCCAAATTGCTGGGCCACGTTTATTAGAACATATGGTAGATACGGTATTATATTTTGAAGGTGATGAACACCATGCTTACCGAATTTTAAGAGCGGTTAAAAACCGTTTTGGTTCAACTAACGAGATGGGCATTTTTGAAATGAAACAAAGTGGTTTAAAGGGTGTCCAAAATCCGTCTGAAATGTTTTTAGAAGAACGTTCGACCAATGTGCCTGGTTCGACAATTGTGGCGACTATGGAAGGTACCCGTCCGTTACTTATTGAAGTACAGTCATTAGTAACACCAACTACCTTTAACAACCCTCGACGCATGGCCACAGGTATTGACCATAATCGGTTGAGTTTATTAATGGCAGTTCTAGAGAAGAAAGAGAATTATTTACTTCAACAACAAGATGCTTACATTAAAGTGGCTGGTGGTGTGCGATTGACTGAACCGGCAGTTGATTTAAGTATCATTGTGGCAACAGCTTCTAGCTTTAAAGATAAAGCGGTAGATGGCTTAGATTGTTATATCGGTGAAGTTGGCTTAACGGGAGAAGTGAGACGTGTATCCCGTATTGAACAACGCGTTCAAGAGGCCGCTAAGTTAGGATTTGAAAGAGTGGTTATTCCACAAACTAATATCGGAGGATGGACGTTTCCTGAAGGTATTCGCATAGTAGGTGTGTCTACCGTTCATGAAGCGCTTAAATATGCGTTTAAATCTTAAATAGGATAGCAAAAGAGGTGGAATTTATGAAAGTTTTAAAAGGAATAGTAGTCATTATCTACGTTATTCTTGGAGCGGCTCTTGGTATTTTATTAATACCAGAAATAGTGCGTGACTTAAATATTAATAACTATCCTATTTTAACCAATTATTACGTTGATGGTTTAATTGGTATACTTCTTTTCTTTCTAATATTTGGATTATTTATTAATAAAGTCACACGTACGCTTAAAACGATAGAACATTGGATTATGCAACGTAGTGCAGTAGAAATTTTATTTGCGACATTAGGTCTAATTATTGGACTATTTATTTCAGTAATGGCCTCCTTTATTTTAGAAATTATTGGTAACTCTATTTTGAATCATCTGATACCTCTCATCATCACACTTTTATTGTGTTATTTGGGATTCCAATTTGGTTTGAAAAAGCGCGACGAGATGTTGTTATTTTTGCCTGAGAATATGGCGCGCTCTATGTCTAAAAGTAATGTCAGTGCAGTGCCTAAATTATTAGATACAAGTGCAATTATTGATGGTCGTATTTTAGATATTATACGATGTGGATTTATTGATGGTGAAATTCTTATCCCACAAGGCGTAATTAATGAATTACAAGTAGTGGCCGATGCCAATGATAGTGTTAAACGAGAAAAAGGACAACGTGGTTTAGATATTTTAAATCAATTACATGACTTAGATTATCCGACACACGTGATTCATCCACAAACGTCTCATAGTGACATAGACGAGTTATTAATCAAATTAGCTCAAACATATCATGCCCATGTTATTACAACTGATTTTAACTTAAATAAAGTGTGTCATGTCCAAGGGATTAAAGCGTTGAATGTTAATGACTTATCTGAGGCGATTAAACCGAATTTACACCAAGGCGACCATATTAATATTCTATTAACGAAAATGGGTAAAGAACCCGGTCAAGGCGTGGGTTATCTAGATGACGGCACAATGGTAGTGGTCGATAATGCTAAGCAACTTTTAGGCAAACATGTAGATTTAGAAGTGATTAGCTTGTTACAAACTTCATCAGGCCGTATTATATTTGCTAAAAAGGTAGACGACTTAGTGTAATCAAGGCGTAAAGCGTTTCATGTGAAACGTTGGCTTTAGCGTACCACTTTTCAAAAATGAAGTTCGAGATTATGTCGGTTTTAAAAAGTGATGATGAACGGAAGTTTAGCATGAACATGTGACTTATCAAAGTACATATTTAGTGCTACAATAATGTAGAAATACGAAGTTTTATCTAAGATGAGAATGGAGAGGAAAGTTATTCGAAAACGAGTCATTAATGATGGTTTGGGATAGCTTTTTTCTAATGGAACGAAGATGTTTCTTAACGAGTTATAAATACGAAGGTAAGACGTTTAATATTCCGCTAATATTAGATAAAATGAGCGAATTCGTTATTTAATAATACATCAATATTATAGGAGTGAATATAATGAGTGAACGCGTAAGAGTGAGATATGCGCCAAGTCCAACTGGATATTTACACATTGGTAATGCGAGAACAGCATTATTTAACTATTTATTTGCTAAACACTACGACGGTGATTTCGTCGTACGTATAGAAGATACAGATAGTAAACGTAATCTTGAAGATGGTGAATCTTCACAATTTGATAATTTAAGATGGTTAGGACTAGACTGGGATGAATCTATTGATAAAGATAAAGGTTACGGCCCTTATCGTCAGTCAGAACGTGGAGATATTTATAATCCATTAATCCAACAATTATTAGATGAAGATAAAGCTTATAAGTGTTATATGACTGAAGATGAGTTAGAAAAAGAACGTGAAGAACAATTAGCTCGTGGTGAAATGCCACGTTATGGTGGTAAACACGCTCATTTAACTGAAGAAGAACGCCAACAATTTGAAGCGGAAGGTCGTAAACCGGCAATTAGATTCCGTGTCCCTCAAGATCAAACGTATACGTTCAACGACATGGTTAAAGGTGAAATCTCATTTGACTCTAATAATATGGGCGATTGGGTAATTGTGAAGAAAGATGGTATTCCAACTTATAACTTCGCAGTAGCAATTGACGATCATTATATGGAAATTACAGACGTTATCCGTGGGGATGACCACGTGTCTAATACACCTAAACAATTAATGATTTATGAAGCGTTTGGTTGGGAACCACCTCGTTTCGGTCATATGTCATTAATAGTTAATGAAGAACGTAAAAAATTAAGTAAACGTGATGGTCAAATCTTACAATTCATTGAGCAATATCGTGATTTAGGATACTTACCAGAAGCATTATTTAACTTTATTACGTTATTAGGTTGGTCACCTGAAGGCGAAGATGAAATTTATTCTAAAGAAGAATTTATTAAAATCTTTGATGAAAAACGTCTTTCTAAATCACCAGCAATGTTTGATAGACAAAAACTTGCTTGGGTTAACAACCAATATATGAAGACTAAAGATACTGAAACAGTATTCCAACTTGCGTTACCTCATTTAATTAAAGCAAACTTAATTCCTGAAAATCCTAGCGAAGAGGATCAAGATTGGGGTCGCAAACTCGTTGCACTTTATCAAAAAGAAATGAGTTATGCTGGAGAAATTGTGCCATTATCTGAAATGTTCTTCAAAGAAATGCCTGAATTAGGTGAAGAAGAACAAGAGGTAATTAATGGAGAACAAGTTCCTGAATTAATGAGTCATTTATATGGCAAATTAGAAGTCTTAGAACCTTTTGAAGCTGCTGAAATCAAGAAAACAATAAAAGAAGTTCAAAAAGAAACAGGAATTAAAGGTAAACAATTATTTATGCCTATTCGTGTAGCTGTAACTGGCCAAATGCATGGACCTGAATTACCAAATACAATTGAAGTATTAGGTAGAGATAAAGTTTTATCACGTTTAAAACAATATGTTTAAAAAATAAGTGAGTATAAATTTTAAAGGTTAAATTTAAGTATAATTAGACTTGAAAAATTATCTTAAAGCTCATATGATTAGGTTGAAAGTGTTTCAAAGGATTAGTAAATATATGACCATGAATTCAGAGAGTGTGCGGTTGCTGCGAGCACATCATAGTCGATATTGAATGCACCTTTGTATAGTTTAAGTTAATAAAGGAATGAGTATGATAAAGACTTACTAGGTAATCAGTTTGAAAGTTGATTATCGTTAAGTAAATCTTGTCTAAAATACAGAGTGGAACCGTGCGATAGCGCCTCTAGCATCTATTACAGTGTTAGGGGCGCTATTTTACTAATCTATTTGAAGTTTTAGTAGTTGAAAGAGTTGGATTTATTACTTTTTAAAAAACTGAGGGGGGCGACAGTCTTGATAAAAAGAATTAGAGACGATGTGAAAATGGTGTTTGAGCAAGACCCAGCAGCACGTACAACATTTGAAGTCATTACAACATATGCGGGTTTACACGCAGTGTGGAGTCACTTGATAGCGCATAAATTATATAATAAAAAGAAATATGTATTAGCGAGAATTATATCTCAAATTTCACGATTTTTCACAGGGATTGAAATTCATCCAGGTGCTAAAATTGGGAAACGCTTATTCATTGACCACGGCATGGGGGTAGTGATTGGAGAAACATGTACTATTGGAGATAATGTGACGATTTACCAAGGCGTAACATTAGGTGGTACGGGTAAAGAAAAAGGCAAACGACACCCAGATATTGGAGATAATGTGTTAATAGCGGCAGGGTCAAAAATTTTAGGCAATATTCAAATCGATTCAAATGTTAATATCGGCGCAAATTCAGTTGTCTTGCAATCAGTTCCAAGCTATACAACTGTGGTTGGTATCCCAGGTCATATTGTGAAACAACAAGGCAAACGTATTGGTAAAACGTTCGATCACCGTAATTTACCTGACCCATTATATGAACAAATTAAACAACTAGAAAAACAACTTGAAAAAGCTAAGAACGGAGAGATTAAAGATGATTACATTATATAATACATTAACACGTCAAAAAGAGACGTTTAAACCTATCGAACCAGGTAAGGTGAAAATGTATGTATGTGGTCCAACAGTATATAACTATATCCACATTGGTAACGCACGACCAGCAATTAACTATGACGTTGTACGTCGTTATTTCGAATACAAAGGTTATGAAGTAACTTATGTGTCAAACTTCACAGACGTTGACGACAAATTAATTAAACGCTCTAAAGAATTGAACGAAAGTGTACCTGAAATTGCTGATAAGTATATTAAAGCATTTTATGAAGATGTAGGTGC
Source organism: Staphylococcus devriesei (assembly GCF_002902625.1). GTDB lineage: Bacteria > Bacillota > Bacilli > Staphylococcales > Staphylococcaceae > Staphylococcus > Staphylococcus devriesei. Next base: position 6,264 of record NZ_PPRG01000033.1, on the reverse strand, counting down.
TTTAAATGTGAAAAAAGCCTCTTCTAATCCACGTGTCATGAATCACATGGATGAAATTATTGCATTTATTAAAAAATTAGTTGATGAAGGCTATGCTTATGAAAGTAATGGCGATGTTTATTTTAGAACACGTGAATTTGATGGTTATGGTAAATTAAGTCATCAATCTATTGATGATTTAAAAGTAGGTGCACGTATTGAAGCGGGAGAGCAAAAAGAAGATGCCCTAGACTTTACACTATGGAAAAAAGCAAAACCAGGTGAGATAAGTTGGGAAAGTCCATTTGGCGAAGGTCGTCCAGGTTGGCATATTGAATGCTCAGTTATGGCGTATCACGAATTAGGTAAAACGATTGATATCCATGCTGGGGGATCGGACTTACAATTCCCACACCATGAAAATGAAATTGCTCAATCAGAAGCACACAACCATGCACCATTTGCGAATTATTGGATGCATAACGGATTCATTAATATTGATAATGAAAAAATGAGTAAATCGCTAGGCAACTTTATTTTAGTACACGACATAATTAAAGAAGTTGATCCAGACGTCTTACGTTTCTTTATGATTAGTGTCCACTATAGAAGTCCTATCAACTATAATTTAGAACTCGTTAATGCAGCTAAGAGTGGTTTAGAGCGTATTCGCAATAGCTATAAATTGATTGAAGAAAGAGAAACAATAGCAACTGATATTGCAGACCAAGCTGATTACGTTGACCAAATAGATCATGTTTTAGAACAATTTGAAACGGTTATGAATGATGATTTTAACACTGCTAATGCAGTTACAGCTTGGTATGACTTAGCTAAATTAGCAAACAAATATGTGTTAGAGAACACGACGTCTACTAAAGTGATTCAACGATTTAAAGAAGTTTATCAAATCTTCAGTGATGTGCTTGGCGTCCCACTTAAAGGAAAAGAAGCTGATATGTTACTTGATGAAGATATCGAAAAATTAATCGAAGAGCGTAATGAAGCACGTAAAAATAAAGATTTTGCGCGCGCAGATGAAATTAGAGATATGTTGAAAGAACAAAATATCATTTTAGAAGATACGCCACAGGGTGTGCGTTTCAAACGTGGTTAAGATGAATATTAAATTATTAAATCCGTTAACTTTGGCTTATATGGGCGATGCTGTATTAGATCAACATGTGAGAGAATATATTGTACTTAAGTTACAAAGTAAGCCCAATCGTTTGCATCACGTTTCAAAAAGCTATGTGTCTGCGAAGAGCCAGGCACAAACGCTTGAAACGCTCATTGAAACAGGGTGGTTTACAGATGAAGAATTAAACATTGTCAAACGAGGACGCAATGCTAAAAGTCATACGAAAGCTAAAAATACAGATATACAAACATATCGTAAAAGTTCAAGCTTAGAAGCAGTAATAGGCTTTTTATATTTAGAACATCAAGAAGATAGATTGAAGAATTTACTTGATACGATTGTTCAAACAGTGAATGAAAGGTAGTGAGAACAATGGAAGATATCGTAATTGTCGGCAGACATGCTGTAAAAGAAGCGATTGTTTCTGGCCATACAATAAATAAAATTTGGATTCAAGAAGGTATTAGAAAGCAACAAATCAATGACATTTTACAAAATGCAAAAGAGCAAAAATTGATTGTTCAAACAGTACCAAAATCTAAAATAGATAATTTAGCAGATGCGCCTCATCAAGGGGTAGCAGCCTTAATTGCTCCTTACGAATATGCAGATTTTGATCAGTTTATTAAAACTCAGAAAGAAAAAGAAGGTCTATCAACTGTTGTCATTCTAGATGGTTTAGAAGATCCTCATAATTTAGGCTCCATTTTAAGAACAGCTGATGCGAGTGGTGTGGATGGCGTTATTATTCCTAAAAGACGCTCAGTAGCATTAACGCAAACAGTAGCTAAAGCCTCAACTGGAGCAATTCAACACGTTCCTGTTATGCGTGTCACTAACTTATCGAAAACAATTGATGAGTTAAAAGACAATGGTTACTGGGTAGCTGGAGCTGAAGCGGATAATGCGACTGATTATAGAGATATGGCGGCGGATATGCCATTAGCGATTGTTATTGGCAGTGAGGGCCAAGGTATGAGTAGACTAGTTAAGGATAAATGTGATTTCTATATCAAGATTCCGATGGTAGGTCACGTCAATAGTTTAAACGCTTCCGTAGCGGCAAGCTTAATGATGTATGAAGTTTATCGTAAAAGACATCAAGTCGGAGAACAAGTATGAAGGATAGATACTTAATCATTGACGGCTATAATATGATAGGTCAATCATCTGAACTTAGTAGAATTGCCCGAGACAATTTGCAAGAGGCACGAGAACAACTCTTAGATGCTATCGCTAACTATAACGCCGTAGTAGCAGATGAAATTGTATGTGTGTTCGACGCATATGAACAATCTGGTATTGAAAGAGAATATATTTATCATGGTGTTAAGACGGTGTTCACTAAGGAAAAGGAAACAGCAGATAGCTATATAGAACGCTATGTTTATAACTTGTATAATAAGCATACAACGCATATTACAGTGGTTACGAGTGATATGAGTGAGCAACATGCTATTTTTGGAGCTGGTGCATACCGAGTGTCCTCTAGAGAAATGTGGCGTGATTTAAAAGAAAATGAAATTACGGTAAGTAAATCGTTAGACAATATTATTGAAAGTAAACCAAGAACTCGAATTTCGTTATCTAATGATGTACTCGCAGAGTTCGAGAAAATTAGACGTGGAAATCATAAAAAGGACTAAAATATCACTCTTGTAAGTTAAAGATTATTTCGTATAAACTATGGCTAATTTAACGCGAAAGGTATAGTTTATGACGCAACAATTACAACTAGAGGAGCTATTTAAACAATTTCAATGTAGCCATAATGCTTGTGAGCGAGAGCGAGTATTTACTCAAATCGTTCTTCATTTACAACCTATTCTTTTTATAAAGTTTAAAAGAATGGGAGCTGCTGAAGAAGACCTCAAAGATTTGATGCAAGAAATGCTAATTAGAATTTATTTGGCTCTACCAACATTTGATTTTAGTATGGGAATACCATTTGAACATTATTTAAATTGTATAGTCTACTCGATGAAGAAAGATTTTTGGAGAAAAAAATATAGAGAACATCATAAGCAAGATACACTTGTTAATGAATACATCGTGACCTATCAATCGAATCATATTACGAAGAGAACAGAAGAAGCATTTATAAAGCAAGAACAAAGAGAACAATTAAAACGTAGTTTGATTAGTTTGAGTAAATTGGAAAGACGTGTGGCTAAGCTAATGCTATTGGATTATACGCCAATAGAAATAGCCAAGACATTAGGTGTAAAAGATAAAGTAGTTTACAATACTATTCAACGTTGTAAAATGAAAATGAAAGATTATTTAACAAAATATTATGAGCCAATGCAATAGTCTTGCTAGTGGCTGATGATTAAGTGAAATGCTCTTTTTTTAAAAGAAAGGTATCAGACTTTTAAACCATAGCCGTTTGACATTTAATATCAGATTTATGTATAGTATACTGGTATTAAAATGAGCAAAGGTGAATAGTAGTGAAAAAAGTACCTTTAATTTGTGAGGTTTGCGGTAATAGGAATTATACTGTTCCAAAAAGCGAAAAATCTGCAATAAGATTAGAGTTAAAAAAGTATTGTTCAAGATGTAATGCACATACGATTCATAAAGAGTCAAAGTAATAGCGAACAACGTTATTAAAGCGAATGGCTAATCAAGCGTTAGTGTGGAGGTAATTTTGATGGCTAAAGATAAAGGCACAGGTAAAGAAAAAGAAAGTTTCTTCCAAGGCGTAAAAAGTGAAATGGAAAAAACAAGTTGGCCTACTAAAGAAGAACTTTTTAAATATACTATAATTGTAGTATCTACAGTAATTTTCTTCATGATCTTTTTCTGGGTATTAGACTTAGGTATTGGTAATTTAATAGAATTATTTAGATAAGAGTAAGGAGTGACAACATGTCTGAAGAGGTTGGCGCAAAGCGTTGGTATGCTGTGCATACATATTCTGGATATGAGAACAAAGTTAAAAAGAATTTAGAAAAAAGAGTAGAATCAATGAATATGACAGAACAGATTTTTAGAGTTGTCATACCAGAAGAAGAAGAAACCCAAGTTAAAGATGGTAAAGCTAAGAAACAAGTTAAAAAAACATTTCCTGGTTATGTATTAGTAGAATTAGTGATGACAGATGAATCGTGGTACGTAGTACGTAATACACCAGGCGTTACAGGGTTCGTAGGTTCAGCTGGGGCTGGATCTAAACCAAACCCATTATTACCTGAAGAAATGAGATTCATCTTAAAACAAATGGGACTTAAAGAGAAAACAATCGACGTTGAATTAGACGTGGGTGAACAAGTTCGAATTAAATCAGGTCCATTTGCTAACCAAGTCGGTGAAGTTCAAGAAATCGAACCAGATAAATTCAAATTGACTGTACTAGTAGATATGTTTGGCAGAGAAACACCAGTAGAAGTTGAATTTGATCAAATCGAAAAGCTATAAGACATAATAAAATTAATAATTGAATTTGACACTGAAATACAAATAAAGATGAACTTTTACTATTGCTTTTTACGTATATTCAGTGTTAAAATAATGTGGTCGCGTTTTTATAACGCTCATTTCGTCACGAAATGTTTATGAGTGGGAGGGCAAAACTGAGCCCTGTGACCACATCACGATATCAAGGAGGTGCACATCGTGGCTAAAAAAGTAGAAAAAGTAGTTAAATTACAAATTCCTGCAGGTAAAGCAAACCCAGCACCACCAGTTGGTCCAGCATTAGGTCAAGCAGGTGTGAATATCATGGGATTCTGTAAAGAATTCAATGCACGTACGCAAGAACAAGCAGGTTTAATCATTCCGGTAGAAATCAGTGTATATGAAGACCGTTCATTTACATTTATTACTAAAACTCCACCGGCTCCAGTACTACTTAAAAAAGCAGCTGGTATTGAAAAAGGTTCTGGTGAACCTAACAAAACTAAAGTTGCTACAGTAACTAAAGATCAAGTACGTGAAATTGCTCAAAGCAAAATGCAAGACTTAAACGCTGCAGACGAAGAAGCAGCTATGCGTATTATCGAAGGTACTGCTCGTAGTATGGGTATCACTGTACAATAATTATCGAATACAAAAGTTTAACTTTGAAATAACTGATAGACGATAGCAGGTAACAGAAATGACAACGAATCATATTGTCTATGATTAGTCTGAGAAATGAGTAAACTTTTATTGGTTTACAAAAAGTTAAGGCATTCATCTGTTATCTGCTCTTAACTTGTGCGACACACAAGTAAGCGTGGGAGGAAATTCCGCTAAAACCACTAAAGGAGGAATAATAAATGGCTAAAAAAGGTAAAAAGTATCAAGAAGCAGCTAATAAAGTTGATCGTACTCAACACTACAGTGTTGAAGAAGCAATTAGCTTAGCTAAAGAAACAAGTATTGCTAACTTTGATGCATCAGTTGAAGTAGCTTTCCGTTTAGGAATTGATACACGTAAAAATGACCAACAAATCCGTGGTGCAGTAGTGCTACCAAACGGTACTGGTAAATCACAACGTGTATTAGTATTTGCTAAAGGTGACAAAATCACTGAAGCAGAAGAAGCAGGAGCAGATTACGTAGGTGAATCTGACTATGTACAAAAAATTCAACAAGGTTGGTTCGACTTTGACGTAGTAGTAGCTACTCCAGATATGATGGGCGAAGTTGGTAAATTAGGTCGTGTATTAGGACCTAAAGGATTAATGCCTAACCCTAAAACTGGAACAGTAACTATGGACGTTAAAAAAGCTGTAGAAGAAATCAAAGCTGGTAAAGTTGAATACCGTGCTGAAAAAGCTGGTATCGTTCATGCTTCAATCGGTAAAGTTTCATTTAGCGATGAAAAATTAGTTGAAAACTTCAAAGCTTTACAAGACGTTTTAGCAAAAGCTAAACCATCTTCAGCTAAAGGTACTTACTTCAAATCTGTTGCTGTAACTACAACAATGGGTCCTGGAGTTAAAATTGATACTTCATCATTCAAATTATAATTTAAATTAATGATATAGATAAAACTGGTAGTGTGAATGCACCGCCAGTTTTTTTGAAAATTAATTACTATCAATTGATCAAACTAACTTTCAAGATAAGGAATTATTTTTGAAAAAAGATTTGACATATAGTAGTAATAAGGTTATATTATTTATTGTGATTATTTTACCTAAGACAGTAGG
>NZ_PPRG01000032.1 GCF_002902625.1 Staphylococcus devriesei | reverse complement strand
GAAGGTAGCTATTATCGAAAAAGTGAACGCTGGCGGAACGTGTTTAAATGTTGGCTGTATACCTTCTAAAACGTTTCTTGAACATGGTACGAAAGTACATGACATTCAAGTTGCCAATGACTGGGGCATTTCAACTAGTGAAGTAAATGTTGATGTTTCAAAATTGGTTCAACGTAAGAAACAAGTAGTCCAAACGTTAACAGGCGGCGTGAAACAGTTACTTAAGAAAAATAAAGTTGACTATATTGAAGGCGAAGCAACCGTAACTGATGACTTAGAAGTTAAAGTGAACGACGAGAAGTATAAAGCACAAGATATTCTACTCGCTACAGGTAGTAAACCTTTTGTGCCACCAATCGAAGGATTAGATAACATAGATTATGAAACGACAGATACATTCTTTGATTTAAAAGCGTTACCTAAGAAATTAGCGGTAATTGGCGGTGGCGTCATTGCAACTGAACTCGCCTCTTCAATGGCCGATTTAGGCGTCGACGTAACCATCGTCGAAGTAAGTGAGAATATCTTATTAACCGAAATTGAAGAAGTGCGTGACCTAATAAGACAACATTTAGATAACCAAGGTGTCCACATTATTACTAATTCAAATATCAAGAAAGTAAACGAAGATAGTATCGATCTCGAAGGACATGATTCTTTGTCATTTGATACTTTACTTCTTGCGACAGGTCGCCAACCTAATACTGCAATTGCAGAAGCTCTGCATCTCAACATGGATGGAAAATATATCCAAGTAGATGAGCATTACCAAACAAGTCGTCAACATGTCTATGCAATTGGCGATTTAGTACCAGGCTATCAATTGGCCCATGCAGCGAGTGCGCATGGCATTCATGTCGCCGAGCTACTTGCCGGCCAACGTCCTGAAATTATTCGACAAGAAGATATTACACGTTGTATTTATACGCGCCTTGAAGCAGCATCAATAGGGTTATCTGAGGCACAAGCTAAAGAAGCAGGTTATGAAGTTAACGTGACGCAATCTACTTTTCAAGGAAATGCTAAAGCAATCATTAAGGGCGAGACGGAAGGCTTTATTAAACTCGTTGCAGATAAGCAATATGGAGAAATTCTTGGCGCCTTTGTTGTAGGGCCACATGCGACAGATTTAATCAGTGAAATTCTAGGCGTTAAAGCGGCTGAGGGAACACTCAATGAAATGGCTCATATTATTCAACCGCATCCATCTCTTTCTGAAGCAATTGGGGAAAGTGCTAATCATTACTTTGGCCAAGCGATTCACATGTAGCGACATGAAACCAGTGAACGATAGGGGGAACTAACGATGGAAAAAGAACAAGCACGTTGGATTTATAAAACGATGAACGAAATCCGATATTTTGAAGAGAAAGTGCATAAAATCTTTAGTGACGGTAAGATTCCAGGCTTTGTACATTTATATGTTGGTGAAGAAGCAGTAGCCACAGGTGTAATGTCCCAACTAGAAGACGATGATTATATTACAAGTACCCACCGTGGACACGGACATGCTATTGCTAAGGGCTGTGATTTAAACGGTATGATGGCTGAAATCATGGGCAAACGAGATGGTCTTGGTCATGGTAAAGGCGGTTCAATGCATGTAGCTGAAATTGATAAAGGAATGTTAGGTGCTAATGGTATCGTAAGTGGTGGTTTTGGTCTTGCAACAGGTGCAGGAATTTCAATCCGTAACCAAGGTAAAAAGAATGTTGCCGTTTGTTTCTTTGGTGACGGTGCAGCGAATGAAGGGAATTTCCATGAAGGTTTAAATTTTGCTTCAATCTTGAACCTTCCTGTTATCTTCGTTTGTGAAAATAACCAATTCGGCGAAGGTACAACACATAAGTATGCGAGTGCTTCTGAAACAATTGCCGAACGTGCGAGTGCCTATAATATGCCAGGTGTACGTGTGGACGGTATGGACGTAGTTGAAGTGTATAAAGCAGCAAAAGAAGCGGTGGAACGTGCTAAAAATGGCGATGGTCCAACATTAATCGAATGTGATAACTACCGTAAATACGGTCACTTCGAAGGTGACGAACAAAAAGTTAAATCACCAGATGATCGTAACGCCGATAAAAACGCCACAGAAGACTTCAGAAGACAAGCGCTTGAAGAAGGCTGGCTAACTGAAGATGAAGCTAATGACATTGAAAAAGCAGCCGAACAAGCTGTCGAAGATGCTGTGAAATACGCAGATAATAGTGAGTTACCAGATGTTGATGCCTTACACGAAGACGTATTTGCCTAAAAGGGGGTTATAACAATGAGTGAAGAACGTAAGTTAACATTTATGGGAGCAATTAACGAAGCAATTGACCAGTCAATGGAACGAGATGACAATGTTATTTTAATCGGTACCGATGTGTCAGATGGTGCCGGCGTCAAACATATTAAAGACGATGATACCTTTGGTGGCGTATTTGGAGTAACTAAAGGACTTGCTAAAAAATATAGTCGTGACCGTGTTATCGACACACCTATTGCAGAACATATCACGTTGAGTGCAGCTGTAGGGGCTGCAGCAACAGGGATGCGTCCGATTGCTGAATTGATGTTTAACGACTTTATTGGATTTGGTTTAGACCCTATCTTGAACCAAGGCGCAAAAATGAGATACATGTTTGGTGGTAAAGCGAAGATCCCGCTTGTCGTTCGTACCGTGCATGGTGCAGGTGCTGGCGCAGCGGCACAACACTCTCAATCTTTATATAACATGTTCGCTGCCATCCCAGGCGTTAAAGTAGTGGTACCGTCTAATCCATATGATGCTAAAGGATTGTTAATGGCTGCCATACAAGATGATAATTTAGTAGTATTTTCAGAAGATAAAACGTTGTTAGGTCAAAAAGGCGACGTACCTGAAGAACCATACACAGTAGAAATTGGGAAAGCCAATGTTACACGTGAAGGCGATGATTTAACTATTGTCGCTATCGGGAAAATGGTCGCCGTTGCAGAAGATACGGCTGATACACTAGCGGATGACAATATCTCAGTCGAAGTTATCGATTTACGCTCAGTATCACCATGGGATCAAGAGACCGTCTTAAAATCAGTGAAGAAAACGGGGCGTCTTATTGTTATCGATGAGTCTAACCCACAATGTAATATTGCCGGTGATGTGGCATCAGTCATTGGAGATGTCGGCTTTGATTATCTAGATGGTCCAATTAAAAAAGTCACTGCACCAGATACACCCGTACCATTTGCGGCTAACTTAGAAGAAGCTTATATTCCAAGTGTAGATAAAGTGCTTGATGTAGCTTCTGAACTTATTGAAGATTTAAAACAAGTAAATGCATAAGTAAGGGGGGATGAGACGATGAGTGAAAATATTATTATGCCAAAACTAGGTATGACGATGAAAGAAGGTACGGTCGAAGAGTGGTTCAAAGCTGAAGGTGATACCGTAGAAGAAGGCGAAAGCATTGTGACTATTAGCTCTGAAAAGTTAACACAAGATGTAGAAGCACCAGCTAGTGGCACGCTACTTGAAATCAAAGTGCAAGCTGGCGACGAAGCTAAAGTTAAAGCCGTACTCGGTGTGATTGGAGAAGAAGGCGAAAGTACTGGCGATAACGAGGTTACTGACACAGAAGAAGAAACGTCTAAACCAACGCAGTCAGAGGACAAACAACAAGATGATCCAGATAAAGATGAAGATAAAGATACAAACTCAGACAAACAGCATTCAACAGAGAGTGCATCAAATCAAGGTCATACGGAAGGTCAACGTATCTTTATCTCACCACTAGCGCGTAAAATGGCCGAAGAGAAAGACTTAGATATTACACGCATTAAAGGTACAGGTGGTAATCAACGTATTACGAAACTTGATATTCAACGCGTTGCAGACCAAGGCTATGATTATGAAGGCAGTGAAACTTCAGAAGTAGCGCCTGAAACAACTGGCAGACAAACTGCGAGTGGATTTGATAGCACTAATATTGGTGAGGGGCTTAATCCAATGCGTAAACGTATTGCCCAGAACATGCGTCAAAGCCTAGCTGAAACAGCACAATTAACCTTACATCGAAAAGTAGATGCCGACCGCTTATTAGACTTCAAAGCACGACTATCTACTGAATTAGCCGATGCTAACCAAGAGATTAAACTTACAGTTACTGCATTATTAGCTAAAGCCATTGTTTTAGCGCTTAAAGAATATGGCGCGATGAATGCGCGTTATGAAAATGGAGAACTTACAGAATACGAGGATGTGCATCTTGGCGTGGCAACTTCATTAGATGAAGGCCTTATGGTACCAGTGATTCAGCAAGCTGATACCAAAAGTATTGGTGCTTTAGCTAAAGAAATTAAAGCCGCAGCTGAAGCTGTAAGAGATGGTAATACTAACGACGTTCAACTACAAGGTGCAACCTTTACGATTACGAATATGGGTACAAGTGATATCGAATACTTCACTCCAATTTTAAATCGTGGCGAAACAGGCATCTTAGGTGTAGGTGCACTGTCTAAAGAAGTCGTCTTGGAAGCAGATAGTGTTAAACAAGTTTCTCGTATTCCACTCAGCCTAACATTCGATCATCAAATCTTAGATGGCGCTAGCGCAGCAGATTTCTTAAAAGTTCTAGCTAAATATATTGAAAATCCATACTTATTAATCTTGTAAGTTTAAGTAAGTCAGCTATCTTTTATCGTAAGGTAGTTGACTTCTTTTTTATAATGAACTATCTTATATTATAAGATAGTTAGTAAAAGGTGATTATATGTCAGTATCAAATCAAATGATGAAGGGGCTTTTAGATGGTGCCATACTTGGACTTATAGCAAAAGGTGAAACCTATGGATATGAAATTTTAGAGAAATTAAAAGAAAATCAATTTCCTGAAATTAGCGATGGTAGTATCTATCCAGTCTTACTGCGATTAAGTAAGAAAGGGTACGTCAAAACAACAACGCGCAAATCACATAATGGTGGACCTAAACGTAAGTACTATACTATTTCTGAAAGTGGCCAGAAAGAACTACAACAGTTTAAGGAAAAGTGGTATTACCTCAACTCAGGAATGACACATTTATTCGGGAGTGATGAAGATGATAAGTAAAGAAGCGGAAGATTATTTGTTTAAGCTTAAAGCTGAATTATTATTTAGAGGTAAAGATGAAGATGAAATACATGCAATTGGTGATGAATTAGAAGATCACTTTGAAACTGCAGAGCAAAACGGGAAAGATGTGAGCGATATTCTTAATACACCGGTAAAGCAATATGCCGATAAGTTCTCTAAACATATGAGCTTCACCAAAGGCTTACCCAAATACTTAGCTTACTTCGTGATTTATATGTTCGCATTGTTTACTATACCTGATTTCTTCGGAAAAGGATTTACATTAACGCTAAGTTATTTATTAAACGTAGCCATTATTTTTGCAATTAGTATTGTAGTGTTATTTCTTTTCAAAAAATTAATTATAAAATATGGTGATCAAAAACGTACATATATCTATGCTTTTATTGGTGGAGGTTCTATATTTCTACTCATGGTATTGAGTGCATTTATTACAAAGCATCATCCTATTTATAAAATTGTGACTTTAACTCAAACGCAAAGTCTTATTGTAGGAACAATTTTGCTTATTGGAGTTATGGTGGCATGCTTTATTGTTAAACAAAAGATTTATGCATTAATCATATTTATATTGTGTTTACCAAATATTATTGCACAATTATTTACTGCACATAATCATTCACTAATCCAATATACGTATATTTCACTTGGAATATTAATGGTTTTATTACTTTTTCAAATTATATATATGTTTTATGAAGGTAATAAATTACGCAAAGAAGATTCGAATAAGCGTTAAAAGTCGAGTCTTCTGATTGACCCATTCTAAATAACAAAAAAGCGTTTAATCACTACTTTCTAGTCCATTCAACAACTAGACAAGTGATTAAACGCTTATTTTAATTTATATTATAGTGCTTCGTATGCTTCAACGATTTCTTTAGTTAAGCCATCGTTTGTTTTAGCGTATTCTTTTAAGAAAGCTGTCACGCCATGCGCGTCGATATACTCACGCATTTCTACAGTTTCTTTATCTGCCATATCATCATATTTCAATAATAATGCAGCTGCTTTAACTAAACCTTCGCTGTGTAAATTGCTTTCATATAAATAAGTTAAAGGTTTAATGATACGATCTTTTGGACCAATTTTACGTAATGTGCCACGGCCCACACGTGTAACTTCGTCTGATAGATAAGGATTTTCAAAACGACCAATAATTTTATCAACGTAAGTCGCTTGTTCATCTTCACTGAAACTGAAGTTATCAGTAATGTACGTACTTGTTTCACCTAACACTTGGCGTAAATCTGCCACGATTGCGTCATCTTTAACTGCGTCTAAGACAGTATCTTTGCCATAGTATTTACCAGCATATGCTAATAAAGCGTGTCCAGTGTTAACAGTTAGTAGTTTACGTTCGATATAAGGTGTTAAGTCATCTACATATTTAATATGATTTAACTCTTCGCCGTACCATGCATCTTTTTCCACAACCCATTCAAAGAAAGGTTCAACCATCACGTCTAAGATGTTGTCATTCTTTTGAAGAGGAACGATACGATCGACTGCAGAGTTAGCGAAATGAATGTTATCGCCTAATGGACCAGCGATATCTAAAATTGCTTCTTTTAGTGTATCCGTCGCCATAATCGCATTTTCACAAGCAACAATATTAACATGATTGTCTTTCTCTTTTAAATAAGGTGCAAATGATTTCGCAATAATAGGTAGGATATTTACGCCTACTGCAGTAGTGATAATATCTGCTTCAAGAATCGCTTGTTTCAACTCTTCTGAAGGTTGTCCACTATTAATGGCACTTACGCCAGTGACACGACTAGTTGTTTTTTCTTCATTAGCAAGTATAACGTTATAAGCACCTTCGTTATCTAATGCATCAATAATTTCTGCATTAACGTCTGCAAATGTGACATCGACATTGTTATCTGACAGAATATAGCCGATAAATCCTCGGCCAATATTCCCAGCTCCAAAATGTACTGCTTTCATTATGCATCTGCCTCCTCGAAGACTTGTTTAATTTCTTCCGCAGATTTTGCATTAACGATACGGTCAACATTTTCTTCTTCACTGAAAGTAATCGCGATTTTAGATAATAAATCTAAATGTTCACCATCTTTACCAGCGATACCCACTACAACTTTAACTGTTTCGCCGTTCCAATCAACGCCTTCAGGAATTTGAAGTAATGTTAAACCTGATGCTAAGACTTCACCTTTAGCTTCGTCTGTACCATGAGGGATTGCTAAACCATTACCCATGAATGTTGAAACTACGTTCTCACGTTCTTTCATTGCTTGGATATAAGCTTCGTTTACTGAACCGCTGTCTACTAATGCGCGACCAGCTTTTTCGATTGCTTCGTCTTGGCTACCTACAGATACGTTTAAAAAGATATTGTCATTACTAAATAATTCAGTCATTTGATACACTCCTAAGTTAATTGATTTTGAATTCGTTTTATAAAGCTATCTCTCAATATGTGTTTAATTGCGTCGGGATTCTGCATAAAGTCATCAATTTGCTCGAGATGATGACCTAGTTCTGCTGATACTTCCCCGACTAGTTGCGCCATTTCATCATTATTTGGGATAAAAAGGCTAATCATATATTTAATTTTGAAAAGGTCATTTTGAGTACTTTGCATGCCCAGTTCTTGATTTAATATCGTGATTAAAATTAATGGGCTTTGAATCAAATCGTCTTTCATATGTGGAATAGCCACAGGGTAAGGTTGTAGGACCCAACCAGGATTCTGATTCAACTTATTTTGCAACAGCTCAGCGAATGACGTCTGACTACCCGGCGCAATCACGCCGTTCTCCGCAAAATAGTCAGCTAAATATTTGTTCCAATTAGTTACTTCTTTATATTCGATTTGCATGGAGTTCAATAATTTTAAACCTTGTTCCATGTTATTAATGATATTGTCAGGATCATGGATGGTTGAATATGTCACATCACTTGCGTCTTGTCGCGTCGGTCTATGCTCTTTTGTTTTTAAAAATGAGGCCACATACGTTACATCAGATTCTGGTAATAACGGGTTGACGGTAATGAATGGCGTTGTAATATCCAACTTGACGGTTGAGATAATGCCATCATAGTCGTCTAAGTCCAACATTTTTAAATCACTTACAGATGCTTGTGTAATCTTCTCAATTTCACTAAAAGATTGTTGTAAACGTGTAGCTAACAAGCGACTAGTTCCGATACCACTACTACATACAACTAAAACATGTAGTAGTTGGCTCGACTGACTTTTCAAAGAGCCACCAAAGTGCAAGACAATAAAGGCAATTTCATTGTCCGGGAAAGCTAACTCTGGCCACGTCTGGTCGATTGCTTTATGCACAATGTCGAAGAGTCGTGGGTACTTGTATTTAATCATTTCGGTAAGCGGATTATACGTCTCGATATTAGCTTCTAAACGGTTGATTGCCGGGTTGATATGCAAGGACAAACCTTGAACTAGCGTCGCATAATCTTCGAATGTTTGACCTGATAAGTGTTCTACACGATTTACAAAAGCTTGAATTTTGCGGTCATCGAACTCATTATTCTCAAATACTTGCGAGGTCGTTCGTCGATTGGCGCCTCGTAAATGAATGGTAATAAATGTCACTTCTGCTTGATTAAAGTTGATATCGTATAAACTTTCTAGCCGTTTCGCAATTTCTGTGGCGATTCGGTGTTCAAATGTATCTTTGACCGAGTCGTAAATCTCTTCGTTAATCGAGACGTATTCGCCGTTTTGAATGCGGGCGATGCTTAGCACAATATGCACGGTTAACGTGAGATAACTTGATTCGGTTAAGGTGTAGGGCAGTTCGCCCAAATAATCCATTAAGATACGTTCAATATTGAAGATACTGTCCAAATCGACGAGTGCTTGTTGTGACTGGTTAAGCGATTGATAGACGAAGTGATTCTCGATGACTGAGTAGACACTGGTACTATTTAAGTTATTGACCATCAGTTGACTTAGAAATTCGCGTTTCTTCGATTCTGGTCCATCGAGATAAACGCCTTCACCACGTTTGCGATAAAGGGTTAATTGATAGCTTGCAAGATCTTGTTCTAAGTCGTCGAGTAGCTTGGTCAATGTTTGTACTGACACGCCAATTTCTTGTGATAAGCTATATTGTTTCACTGCATGCTTTGATTGAATCAAGGCGTACAGGATAATGGCTTTTTGTTCTTCCACCGATAAATCAATCGTTTCATGCTGTGCCATTTCTTTTTTTAATTCTTGAAAATGAGCATCCTCACCGGATAGCTTAATGCCTTTCTTATTTGCACGTTCGAGCGTGATATTAAATTCTTTAAGATAAGTTTCAATATCCTTTAATTCACGATGAATAGTACGAGAGGATACGCCAAGTTGTTGAGCAATTTCGTAAATCGTGACATATTGACCGTAATATTTGATTAACAGTTCAATGATTTCTTTTTCACGTGTACTCATCAACATTGTCGTACCCTCCTAGAAAACTATAGTTCTATTTTTAGTGATAGTTTGTGATGGAAGAGCAAGGAAACCTAAGTTATTTTAGAGGTTTCAATGCCTTGCTCTCTTATTCTTTATCTTGATCTTTTTTTAAGTTATTTAATAATTCTTCATAACGTGGAGAATTTAAGAAATTATCCACTGAGATATGGATAGCACTTGGAACTTGTTTGATTGCACGGTCAGTTAATGTTTTTTGAGTAATAACAAGTTGTGCATCGTTTGGTAATTGGTTGATTGCAGTATTTGTAACGTTGACGTCTGAAATACCTGCTTTTTTAAATTTATTACGTAACATACTTGCACCCATTGCACTTGAACCCATACCCGCATCACATGCGAAAATAACATGGTCAACGTTGCTATAGTCGTGAGCGTCAACGTCTTCAGTGTTGTAGTCATCAAGTAAGTCTTCTGTATCTTCTTCAGATAATGCTTCTTTATCATCTTTATTAACTGTATCGTCAGTTGTTTCTTTTGCTGCGCCAGTACCTGTAGTCGCACCAGTTAATTTAGATGACACGCTAGATTTTTTACCTTTATTAGATTCCATTTTAGCTGTTGCTGCTTCTAAATCTTGTTGAGGTTCTTTTGTAAGTTTCATAATTAATGCGGCAACTACGAATGAAACGATTGTTGCTAAGATAACACCTAATAACATGTGTAAGAATTCGCCTCTAGGTGCGTTTAAGCAATACACGATGAATGAACCAGGTGAAGCTGGACTCTTGAATCCGAAGCCTGTTGCTTGGTAAGTAGCAACGCCAGTCATACCACCTAAAATAACTGCTAAGAATAGTAATGGACGCATTAATACATATGGGAAGTAAATTTCGTGAATACCACCTAAGAAATGGATGATACCTGCACCATATGAAGTTGCTTTGGCTGTGCCTTTTCCGAAAATCATGTAAGCCAATAAGATACCTAAACCTGGACCAGGGTTAGATTCGATTGTGAATAAGATTGATTGACCAACTTGTGCTGCTTGGTCTGTACCAAGTGGTGTGAACACACCATGGTTAATTGCGTTATTTAAGAATACGATTTTAGCTGGTTCTACGATGATACTAACTAATGGTAATAAGTGAAGATGAACTAAGAATTCAACTGCCACTGATAAGATATGCATAATAAATTGCATAATTGGCGCCAAGAGTTTGAAGCCAAGAATTGTCATAATAAATGCTAGAATACCTGCTGAGAAGTTGTTGAATAACATTTCAAAGCCTTTTGGAGTTCTAGGTTGTAAGAATTGGTCGATTTTCTTCATTAACCAACCTACTAGTGGACCCATAATCATTGCGCCAAGTAACATTGGTGTATCTGGTAATGCAACGATAACACCCATAGTTGCTGTTGCGGCAACGATACCGCCACGTAGGTCGTGGATTAAGCGACCACCACTGAATGCAATAAGTAATGGAATTAAATATGTGATCATTGGCACTGCTAATTGAGAAAGTTCTTTATTAGGGAACCAGCCATTATCTATGAAAATCGCAGCGATAAAGCCCCATGCGATGAACGCACCGATGTTTGGCATGATCATACTACTAAGGAATGAACCAAACGCTTGGACTTTACGGCCGAGACCTTTTTTCTCTTGTGTTTCTGTCTGAGCCATAACTACACCTCGTTTTTATTTTTATTGTGTGTCTTTATTGTAAGGTGCGTGATAAGGTGTCTACAACATAAAGAAAATGCGACTTTGTCACAGTAAATGTGACAAGAGTATGTATAACTAGAAGTATTTTAAATTAATATCTGTGTGGGTGCTTTTTATTGAAAATGAGAATGGCGTAGGGAGCGATAGAGTGATAGGGATGGTGACGTCGAAGGTGGTCATTGGTATAGCGAGAGATGTATAGTAGGGATTGCAAGTGATGGGTAGGTTACACACTTTCGTTGAGACACGTTCCTGTGGGAAGGGCTCATGCGCCTGTTAGTCACTTGGCACTTTCTACTCTACTAGGAGATGCTCAATTATGTTCGTTATGGCGTGAGGTCATTATTTAAGAAATGAACGATTATTTAAAGGATAAATAGGTTAAATAATAAATAAGTAAATATTTAAGGAGTGAGGTATATGTCAGAGGCACAAGATACAGGTTGTATTAAGTGTGGACATACTGAAGTTGAAGAAGGTACGTTATCAGCTACAGGTTCAGGAATCTCAAAATTATTAGATTTACAACACAATAACTTTAAAACCATTACATGTAAAAATTGTGGTTATACTGAGTTCTATAAAGAAAGCGCAAATAGAACAAGAGACTTCATCGATTTATTCTTTGGAGGATAAATCGTTGAATACTTTTAAACAGTGGTGTAAGTGCCACTGTTTTTTTGTGCCTTGTTTGATTTAAGATTGTGGACTTTGAATGAATGAGTAAATGATTATAATCACCATAGGTTAGACTTCGGGTTGTGTGGCTGTATAGTGCGGGGTGTCTAAAGTTAGGAAAGTTGAGCTTAAAATAAACAAGAATTCTATTTTTTTAGGATATACATGTACCCAATTGTTGTACATATTGGTACGATAATCTTAATACTTTATTTCCGTGGAAATACAATTAGGAGGTGTGAAGATGGATTCTAATACTGAATTTAAAAAAGGAGTCTTGTTTGCGTTAGGTGCGCATTTACTGTGGGGAGTTCTTCCTATTTACTGGAAATTAATAGGTGGAATAAGTGCGTTTGAAATTCTTGCCTATCGTATCGTGTTATCAATGATTTTTATGGTGCTCATGATTTTCATTTTGAAGAAAACGAACACATTTAAGCGAGACATAACAAATTTAGTTTCACATCCAATACAACTTATCGTTATTATCATTGCTGGGTACGTTATTACGATAAACTGGGGAACGTTCATATGGGCTGTGTCAAATGGACATGTATTACAGGCCAGTTTAGGCTATTATATTAATCCGTTAGTAAGTATTCTATTAGCGTTCATTTTCCTAAAAGAGCGATTTAATAAATTTGAAACGTTAGCGATTATCTTTGCGATGATTGGCGTAGTTTACATGACCATTCGAGTTGGCGAGTTTCCATTTATTTCACTAATGCTAGCATTTTCATTTGGTATTTATGGCTTGCTTAAAAAGTTAGTACGCGTCGAAGCGATGAGTAGTATCGCAATAGAATGTATCGTTACTGCACCAGCGGGTCTTATTTACATGGCTTACTTATGGCAATCAAGTCAAAGTTCAGTAGGTATAAATATGGATAGTTTCTGGCTTCTCTTTTCAGGGATGATTACGGCAGTGCCACTCATCCTGTTCTCAGCTGGCGCTAAACGTATTCCATTGTCATTAACTGGCTTTATTCAATACTTAAGCCCAACATTAATCTTCATTCTAGGCATCTTTGCCTTTAAAGAGCCATTTGATATTCATCAATTGATTACCTTTATATTTATTTGGATTGGTATTGCGTTATATAGTACTTCTCAATACGTTAAAATGAAACGTAACGCTAGACCTCAATAATGTTAATTGAATACATCGTAAAGGAA
Organism: Staphylococcus devriesei; assembly: GCF_002902625.1. Classification (GTDB taxonomy): domain Bacteria; phylum Bacillota; class Bacilli; order Staphylococcales; family Staphylococcaceae; genus Staphylococcus; species Staphylococcus devriesei. The sequence continues at coordinate 5,011 of NZ_PPRG01000032.1, read as the reverse complement.
TTTCTATATAACGTAGGAATTCCTTTTTTCAATTCTATAGAAAATATCTTAATTTTTAGTACAAGTTTCTGAAAAAGTGGATAAATTTATTACGAAAATTGATAAAATAGATAGTAATAGAGGATAGGTTAAACAGGTGATAATATGGGCAAAATGTTAAAAATAGAAAATATACAGTATTCGATGGAGAACCTTAACAACTCAGTACAAAATTGGGAAACATCTACAGATGGCAAGTTTTTATTAAGGTATCCAACAGTATACATAATAAACGATAAAAAACAGGAAAATAACTTTGAAGTTTATGTAGGTGAGACGGCAGATATTAGAAATAGAACGAGACAACATTTGAATGCAGATACTAAAGTAAAAACATTTTGGGAAGACTTTTCCGAATCAAAAAATTCATCTATGTATGTCATAGGACATGAACTTTTCAACAAATCATTAACTTTAGATATTGAAAATAGACTTATGCAATATTTGTTAAGTGTTGATAATATCTCACGAGTTCATAATAGTAGAACCAACCAACAAAATGAATATTATACATCTGAAAAATTAGACGAAATATTTTCTGACATATGGCAATCATTAAACAAGAAGAATAAAGCACTTTTTCCAATTGAAAGCATTATTAAGGATTCAGCAATATTCAAAGCGTCTCCTTTTCATAAATTGACGCAAGAACAAATTAATGCGAAAGAAGAAATTATGATTAAGATTAAAGAATCTATCTTATCGGAAGAAGAAAGCCAATTAATTATTGTAGAAGGGGAAGCAGGTTCAGGGAAAACAGTATTAATGGGCACACTTCTCTATGAACTAGGTAAATATAATTTAGATTTAGATAGAAATCTTGATCTTCATTTATTAGTCAATCAAGATGAGCATGTAATCATCTATAACCAAATAGCGACTAAATTAGGAATTTCGAGTAAAAAGAATAGTATTGTAGGAAAACCAACTAGCTTTATTAATAATCATTATCCCGAAGATAAAGTAGATGTGGTAATTGTAGATGAAGCACATTTACTGTTAACACAAGGTAAACAAAGCTATAGAGGCAAAAATCACCTTGAGGATTTATTAGAACGCGCAAAAGTAGTCGTTATAGTATTTGATTTAAAACAAGTGCTCACTACTGAACAGATTTGGGAACAAGATAAGTTGGAACATTATTTTGAAAAAGCTAAGAGTAAGAATAACCATGTTGCGTTAAGAAATCAAATGCGCATTAATAGTGATGAGAAAACAATTAATTGGATACGAAATCTAATCGATTATCAAACTATTGACCATATTCCTTATGATGAAAAGGGTTATGAAATAAAGATTTTTGATACACCTGATGAACTTGAAAAAGCTATAAGATATAAGGCTCAAAATACTGACAGTGGTATATCAAGAATGCTTGCTACATTTGATTGGTACTATAACTCAAAACCACCAAAAGACGGGGATTATTGGAGAGTAAGCATAGGTGATTGGTCTATGCCTTGGAATAATCAGTTAAAAAGTAACAGAAGAGACTCAAAATTGCCTTGGGTTGAAAAAGAATGTACATTAAATGAAATTGGTTCAACTTATACAATCCAAGGGTTAGACTTAAACTTTGCTGGTGTAGTAATTGGACCGTCAGTGAAATACAGAAATGGTAAATTAATATTTGATGCAGACAGTAGTGCGAATAAAAAAGCAACGCGGAGAAGAACATTAGATGATGGTAGTAAACAACATTTTTCTGATATGTTACTTAAAAATGAATTGAATGTATTATTAACACGTGGAGTAAATGGACTCTACATTTACGCCGTAGACGAAGAATTGAGAGAAGCGCTAAAAAAAGCAACAAAAGGTGAGAATAATGGATGAAACAAAAGACATATTAAAAGAAATCAATCATTTTCGAGATGAACGCAATTGGCGACAATTTCATAATGAAAAGGATTTATCTTTATCTATTAGTTTAGAAGCGGCAGAGTTACTTGAGTTATTTCAATGGAAATCATCTGAAGAAGTTGTACAAGATAAACAAGAAAGATTAGCTGAGGAATTAGCAGATGTCTTAATTTACAGTTACATGCTTGCCGATAATTTAGATTTTGATATAAATGAGATTATACGTAAAAAATTAAGAAAAAACGCTGAGAAATATCCAGTTGAAAAAAGTAAAGATAATAATGCTAAATACGACGAATTATGATGTTAAGAAAGAATTGTGTGTTATGTTAACCTTAAAGTAAATCTTATATTACTTAAGGAGGGCATATGCGCACGTTTAATCGATCGTTAATTACATATATTATTTTAGTATTTATACTTACATATGGATTAGAAGGTTTAATTTATGCGGTAGGCGGTTTACAGGCATTTGCTATAATAGCTAATCTAGCAATGTTACTACCTACAATCTCAGCCATTATAGTGTGGTTAATTTATCATCGCAATCAGAAGTTTTGGAAGTTTTTCGCTTTAAGATTGGGCAAATTAAAATATTGGTTTATCTATCCACTATGCATGATTGGCATTATGACTATTATATACGGTGTGTCATATTTAATTAGTCCATCTCAATTTTTAAATCACTCAGAACTTCAAGAGCGAATGTCAGATATTTTCGTATTTTTACCACATGCCCCTGTATTAATTAATTTACTTATTCCTTTGGCACTTAACCTTACTATAGGTATAGTTTTTAGTATAATTGCTTATTTAGGTGAAGAGTTAGGTTGGAGAGCTTTCATGTATCCGCAACTAATAAGAATGGGACTGACGAAAGGTTTAATTATCGGTGGTGTGATATGGGGATTATGGCATTTACCTTTAATTCTAATGGGGCATAATTATCCTAACCATCCAATTCTAGGCAATCTCTTAATGATTTGTATGTGTATACCTTTAGGCATCATTCTTTATTATAGTTACCTCAAATCAAAGAATATTTTCGTTCCAGCTATTTTACATGGGATTTTAAATCAGTTTTCTAGTACACTAACAACATTTACGACAAAAGAAACTGTGTTTAATCCTCTTATTTCAGGACCAACAGGAATCATTGGAATTATTATTTTAAGTTTAATCGCTATAGTTTTAATCTTGAAAATGAAGAAATCAGAAACATTAACTATTAATTATGATAATTAATTTAAGGGCTTGTTCTCTAAAAAGTTAGAGGACAAGTCTTAATTTTTCAAATAAAAAATACACTTATAGCATTGGGAGGACTATAAGTGTATTGGCCATAAAGCCTTTTGGGAATATACAAATGTTTGGGTTTTAATAAAATGTATGACAGGGTTACATTTTATTGTATGGGATGTTGGTGATTGATAAATGTACTCTAAAATTAAGGAAGTCTAAGTCTAGTACAAACTAATTCGAAAAGAAAAGAGTATATATTCTCCGGCGCATTATAAATAATGCTAAGTTATCCCAAATAGATACTTAATTTATGTATCTAGCTTGTTTTACCCGTTTGTTTTATTTTAAAACTATTTTTAACGATAAAATGTATAAATTTAATATCTTTTTAAAAGTTATGTCGAAATGGAGCTTTATTTTAAAATAATATAAATTAGCCCAAGGATCATTGTAATGCTAGCTGAAGCGTTATTAAGCATATGTACTAGAATACTATCTTTCAAGCTACCACGACGTTGATAGGCCATATACATGCCCATACCCATCAACATATACATCAAGAAGCCGATGAGATTTCCTGAAGCATGATTAATAGAGAAGATGGCTGATGATAGAATTAATGGTAATACAAATGCGCCTCTTTTAAAGATAGTTTCTTTGAAAATGCCTCGGAAAGTGTGTTCTTCTACATACGGTGCGACAAAAGTGATTGCTGTAAAGAAAACGATTAATGCGATAATAATTGATGGTGTTAGGTGATCAATACGTTCTAAATTCTGCATTAACGCTTTATCATTAGCAGATTGTGATTGTCCATAAACGACTCCCATTAGTAGAGATAAGCCAATTGCAATTACGCGTAATAAGAAAAACCAAAGGATATCAATTCTCACATCTCGAGGTTGTAATTTCAAATGTATATTTTCATATGTATGACGACGATAATATGTTCTAACTGCCCAAATCACAAACACTGAGACGATAATGAAAATGACAGATAGACCGATAGTTAAACCTAAACTATCTTTAGCTACTGTGAGTCCTAAAATTGATAGTGCTAATATTGCTGGGATTTGAACAAAAATCATAAAGAATATAAAAATTAAAACGTTAAGAAATCGATTGCCTTTCGGTTTAACCAACTTTTGATGATTAGGTTCTAGTGGTTCTTGATTCTGAGTTGACTGAGTACTTGAAGTACGCGTTGAATCCATAGTGTGTTCCAAAGTGTTAACCTACTTTCTATGTATTTAATGATATAACCAATCGTGCATGGTATATTTTCATCATACCATACATAGAATTGCTTTCTAACATGTCTTAAAATGGTGTTTTATAGATTGTTATCGATAATTAAAGCGTGGTGAGGAATAAGTAAGTTGTTGCACTAAAGTTAATAATAATGTATAATTACACCATAAATTGCAACACAATACTAACTTCCCTTCTACGTCAACTAGACGTCTAAAGGTCAGATGAGGCACTTATTATACCACCGTCTTATTCATTTGAATTAAAGGCGATAAAGTATAAAAAAGTGCGTCGTTATATGTAATAAAGTTACGCATTTGATGAAACAGAGGCATAAGTTTTATAAAAATAGAATAACTGTATCATTTTTATTTCCCGCTCAACAATAATCTTTAAATTTTGAAGTTAATTGCTCTCATTTTATAAGAAAATTTCCCATTAAATTTAATTTTGCTCAAACTATATTCTGTGAAAAAAGAAAATAATTAGAAAGCGTTTACTTTTATTTCTATAATTTCTATTTTTGTGTAATAATATAATTGCAGAAATACACATATCACTTTTATTGTAGCACTATTAATTAAATAAATTTGCAAATATAGTGTAAGTGTAATTT
>NZ_PPRG01000031.1 GCF_002902625.1 Staphylococcus devriesei | reverse complement strand
GAAATTCGTGATGGTTGGGCTAGAGTATACAGTGCTAGCAATAACGGTTTTGTATGGTATGAACGTCTTATCGTTAAAGATATTTACAAAACTTCAGGTGGAAGTAAATTAGCGAATAAACCGAATAAACAAATAGTTAACCAAAAAAACAAACTAGATAGTACTACTGGATTAAAAGTTGGTAGTATTCCACCTAAAAGTATGAAGAAATCATCTAAGGCTAGATTTAGAGCAAGAGTTGATCATTACGGAGCCACTTTAGTTAAATTTAAAGGTAAGGAATGGTATACAACAAACGATGTTTATAGAGCGGGTTATAGCCAATTTTATGTATTTGAAGTTAAAGACGGTTGGTGTCGTGTTTATTCAAAAAATAACAACGGTTGGATATGGTATGAGCGTTTAAGAATTGCAAAAGTATTCTAGTGTGTTATACTATGTATAGAACATTACCTGAGCCCTCCAATTTAGGGTAGTCCTAGCGACTGCCCTATTTTTTATGCTATAATCAATTCACATGCAGTCATAAATATTTCCTCTTATATTTATAATCGCCTACGCATGTCACTGGGCGGTTTTTATTGTTTATGAAATATATCATTATAAAAAAGACACTTATATTTAAATAAGTGTCTTCTTAAGTATTAGTTTTTTAATGCTTTTTCTATACTTTCAATATTTTTCTTCATAAATGACTGATAAGTATTCTTACTGTTATCTTGCTCTTTAGTATGTGACCCCATATTATAAAAATCAATAGTTTTAGCATTTGTATCATTTATAACAGTATTAGTTATTTTTTTAGATACATTTTCTTCGGTTAAAACGTGTTTAATATTTTTCTTTTTAATGTCCTTAGCAATATTTGTAATATCTTTTTGACTAGGTTCTTCAGCACTCATATTTTCGATACCCTCTTGTTTAAAATTGTATCTATCTGCTAAATAACCTATTGAATCATGAGAAATATAAACAGTTTCACCTTCGTGACCTTTTACAGCTTTTTTCATGTCGTTGTCGATTTCTTTTAGTTCTTTATTTAGTTTTTTATAATTTTTTTCATAGTAGTCTTTATGCTTTTTATCTTTACTAACTAATTCATTTTTGATATCTTTAGCAAATTTTTGTGATAACACGGGATCTAACCAAACGTGTGGATCATACTTACCATGATCATGATGCTCATGTTCTTCTCCATGTTCATGCTCATGTTCTTCTCCATGTTCATGCTCGTGTTCTTCGCCTTTTAATAAGTCTGATTTAGTATTTAGATTAGATTCAAGTGATAAAGTTTTATCCTTGTTGTCAATGGATTTACTAATTTTTTTTGCGACAGGATCTAAGTTGTCACCAGTATAAATAAACAAATCTGACTTACCTATACTAATCATGTCTTTTTGACTAGGGTCATATGTATGTGGATCCATCCCTTTTGGATAAACAGATTTAACATCTACATATTTACCACCTATTTGATTTGCAAATGATTTTAGAGGATATACAGTAGTTTTGATTTCAAGTTTATCCTTACTTGTAACTGATGAACTATTGTTTTCCTTATCTTTTGTACCACAAGCTGTTAGCGATAAAGCAATGATACCAGTAAAAATTATTAGAAGTAACTTTTTAAAATTTTGCATTATACCTCTCCTTTTAGAACGTAATTGTTACGGTTTAAAATTATACACTAAATATAATAAACTTCAACAGTATAATAAAAATGGGACTTATAACTTTTGTATGAATAAAAGACAACTGATAACTTATTATGTAGATCAATTATATAGCAATAAAGGTTAAATACAGATGAAGTGTATTTAATATAAAACAGTTGTTTACTTTAAGATATTCAGTAATAAATTTTAATAATTTGATTCCTTCTTAGTTTAAATCGTGTATTATACGTTACGAGGCCATTTTCTATGATTTTTACTAACATATTTTTATGTTATAATATACCTAACGATAACGTCTTATCGATACTATATTCTACTAGCCACGTTCATATGAGCGTGGCTTTTTATTTATCAATATGTTATTCTTTACTTGGAGCTCCTCTGCTGCAGCTCCCAAAATAGACCTTTCAAATACTTAAGCCGCACTCTTAATTGAGTGTGGTTTTTTGATACCATTTTTGATACCATTTTGTTTTGAATATAAATATTTATTCACTATTTAAATTTTAAAAACCCTATTAAATCAACATTTTTAGCAATTATAAACTATAAATATTTATACATTTAATCGAAATGGAAGGTTCTATCGGTTAATCTATCGATATTATCTACTTTTAAATATGTTTATAGAATTATAGTTAAAGGTGTCCATCGTTTATTGATGGACACCTTTTTTGGTGTTCTATACTTGTGGTTAGGACCTAAATGCCAAAATATTGAGCCTGGGACATAAATGCCAAATTAATAGCGTAGAGGTGATTCAATCGTGAATCGCCTCTACGCTTCCTTTTATCAATACTTCGTATTGTTTGGCTCGCATTTCCTAGGGGGATGGGTCGAGCCACGGTCTCGATGCTCATCCTATTCCCTCAGGAGTCTCGCCAACAATACTACGTTATATACATGTACTTTTACATTAAAATACTTTAAAAAATAAGACACTTTCGTATAATTTAATAAATACCAATAAACTAAATTAACGAGGTGTCTTATGTACAAAAATTATAACATGACTCAACTTACACTATTAATAGAATCTTTTTTTAAAAAAGTTTTATAGTTTCATTGTTTCTTATAAATTTACCTTTTCATTCCACGCAAAAAGACTTTATTGATTAGCACCAGGCACTCCAACATCATCAGCCATACCCGGGCGACCTGTTTTTTTAGTTTCGTATTCTACGTGAGCTTGTTGTTCCTCGTTCCAAGCGATACCATAATTAGAATTTGGTTGATTTCTTAATTGATTAGCACGGTTAGTTTCCCATTGTGATTGTTGATTAATTTCTTGAGATGGTTGTTCTTGAGGTTGCTGTGAGGGCTCTGAATATTGTTGAGTTGTATTTTCTTGATTATTAATAGTCTCGGTTGTTTCCTCATTAATAGACGCTCTATTTTCCTGCACTGTATCTTCTGAACTGTTTGATTTATCGTCGTTATTTTCTTTATCTTCTTTGTCTTTCTTATGTTTTTTGCTTAATTTACTATCTTCAGTTTTTTTATCATCGGCGTTGTTTACTAGGTCATTAGACCTTTTATGATTATCATCGGATTTTGCTTCGTTATCCTTTTGACCACATGCCCCTAAAACTAATAAACTAGCGAATATTAAAACTAAAAATTTTTTCATTTTACATTATCCCCTTTGATATTTTGCGCATATTAGCTAAGCATAATAGTAGTTATTTCAATATTTTTAAAATAAAATTATAATATTACTTATATTCATAGATATATTATATAAAAATATTTGTAAGTTTGCGATATATTGTTTAAAACTTTTGTAAATAATAAAATAAATTTGTGTCAATACAGGAAATTTATTTTTCAAAAATAGTAAATTCAATGATTAGATAGTTAATTATTATCTAAATTAATAAAGTTTATGAAAAAATAGGGTAGGGAATATTTTAATAAAATGTACACATTATAAATTATAAAAGAAACAAAGGGGTTGAATATTATATGTGGTATTCAAATTCATTAACAAAGATGCTAAGTATCAAATATCCAATTATTCAAGCAGGCATGGCAGGAAGTACAACGCCCGAATTAGTAGCGACAGTAAGCAATAAAGGTGGTCTAGGTTGTATCGGAGCAGGATATTTTACTGCTGATAAGTTAGAACAAGAAATACAAAAAGTTCGTTCAATGACAGTTCAACCATTTGGTGTAAATTTATTTGTGCCCAGTCATAACAACTATACCGAGGCTCAAGTCGAACATATGAATGCTTGGTTAAAACCTTATCGTAAAGCACTGGATCTTGAAGAACCTGTTGTAAATATTACTGAAGAGCAACAATTTAACAATGCCATTGAGATGGTTATTAAACATAAAGTCCCGGTCTGTTGTTTTACCTTTGGACTGCCAAGTCAAGAAATTATTTCTAAGCTTAAACAAGCTAATGTGACATTAGTAGGCACCGCTACATCGGTTGAAGAAGCGATTGAAAATGAACGCGTAGGTATGGATATGGTAGTGGCCCAAGGTAGTGAGGCTGGTGGTCATAGAGGCTCATTCTTAGCTAAGAATCAACAGACTCAACCATTAATAGGTACAATGTCATTAGTACCACAGGTTGTTGAACATCTCTCAATACCTATTATAGCAGCAGGGGGCATTATGAACGGTCGTGGCATATTAGCTAGCTTAGTTCTTGGTGCACAGGGTGTTCAAATGGGTACTGCCTTTTTAACAACTGAAGAAAGTGGTGCCAATGAAGTAGTGAAACAAGGAATTCTTAACAGTAAAGAAACAGATACTCGCGTGACAGATGTCTTTAGCGGTAAATTAGCACGTGGAATTAATAATGAATTTGCAGAATCATTGGCTAAATATGACGGTGAGATACCACCTTATCCAGTACAGAATCAATTGACAAATACAATTCGAAAGACTGCTGCTGCGAAAGGGAATAGTAAATGGACGCATATGTGGAGTGGTCAATCACCTCGTTTAGCTAAGCGTCAACAAGTGACTCAATTGTTTGATAATCTTGTCTCTGAAGTCGATGCTTTATTACAAACGATTCATTAATAATTTATTTTTTGAAAATGAATTAACAAACCCTATTTAACGTCCTAAAGTTTAAGTTATGTAAAGATTGTAGTGAACATATGATAACTTAAAATTGATTGTGGTATCATATAGCTGGTGATAAAAATGATTAACATAGGTCTTACTGGATGGGGAGATCACTACTCTTTATATGAGGATATGGAGCGACAGTCGGATAAATTAAAGACGTATGCCAGTCACTTTCCAATTGTTGAGCTTGATGCCTCATATTATGCCATCCAACCAGAACGAAATATACAAAAATGGATAAAAGAAACACCTGACCGCTTCGAATTTATAGTGAAGATTCATCAAGCGCTAACGTTACATGCAGATTATAAAGAATTCGCTGATTCACGAGCGGAGTTATTTGAACAGTTTAAGCTCATGCTTCAGCCATTAATTAAACACCAAAAATTGGCGATGGTATTAGTACAATTTCCACCTTGGTTTGATTGTACTGCTCAAAATATTAAATATATTTTATATGTAAGGCAACAATTAGCAGATGTACCGATATGTGTAGAGTTTCGACATCAATCTTGGTTTAATGAGCAATTTAAAGAGCAGACATTAGCGTTTTTAACAGAACATCAAATTATTCATTCGGTAGTAGACGAACCTCAAGTTAAAGATGGCTCGGTTCCTTTAATTAACCGTATTACTGCTGAGAAAGCGTTTGTACGCTATCACGGTAGAAATAAGCAAGGTTGGACTAAAAAGGATATGACCGACCAAGAATGGCGTGATGTACGATATTTATATAATTATAATAAACAAGAACTGACTGACTTAGCGAATAAAGTAAAGATACTAGAACATAAAGCTAAACAAGTTTATGTAGTGTTTAATAATAATTCTGGAGGCCATGCTGCCCAAAATGCGAAAACATACCAAGATTTATTAGATATAGAATATACAGGGTTAGCACCACAACAATTAAAATTATTCTAAGAGGCGAAATATAATGTTAGTAACAATTATTTTATTAGTTATCATTGGGTTACTGTCAGCAGTTTTAGGTTCATTAGTAGGCATAGGTGGCGGAATTATTATTGTTCCGACACTTGTTTATTTAGGCGTAACGCATCATATATTACACGGTATTACCACGCAAATAGCGATTGGGACATCGTCTGTAATTTTAATCGTTACAGGCTTATCATCATCTATAGGTTATTTAAAAACGAAACAAGTTGATATTAAAAATGGTTCCATTTTTCTATTTGGTTTATTGCCTGGGTCATTACTTGGTTCCTTTTTAAGTCGATATCTAACGCTAGATTCATTTAACTTATATTTTGGTATTTTTATGATTATAGTATCAATACTATTAATGATTAGACATAAAATTAAACCATTTAAAATCTTCGATAAAGAAAAGTATCGTAGAACGTATATCGATGCAGAGGGTGTAACCTATCATTATAGTGTGCCACCTGTATTTGCCTTTTGTGCGACATTAATGATTGGTATTTTGACAGGTCTGTTTGGAATTGGTGGAGGCGCCTTGATGACACCACTCATGTTAATTGTATTTCGTTTTCCACCCCATGTGGCAGTTGGTACAAGTATGATGATGATTTTCTTTTCAAGTGTAATGAGTTCAATAGGACATATCTTCCAAGGGCATGTGGCTTGGTCATATTCAATTATCCTGATAATCTCTAGTTATATAGGGGCCCAAATTGGCGTTAGAGTGAACCGTTCGATTAAGTCGGAAACTGTAGTTACGTTATTACGTACAGTCCTATTAATTATGGGCGTTTATTTAATCATTAAATCTTTTCTTTAAATATATATAGGGGGCATTTAATTGAAGTTAACAATTTATCATACTAATGACATTCACAGTCATTTAAACGAATATGCACGTATTGCATCATATATGGCAGATCATCGACCGAAACTTCAACACCCCTCACTTTATTTAGATATTGGTGACCATGTAGATTTATCAGCACCAGTCACACAGGCGACATTAGGTAAGAAAAATGTAGAACTACTTAATGAAGCGCATTGTGATATTGCGACGATAGGTAACAATGAAGGTATGACTATTTCTCATGAAGCCTTAAATAATTTATATAATGAGGCAAAATTTAAAGTAATATGTACAAATGTCATCGATGAAGAAGGACATTTGCCACATAATATTGCGACCTCTCATATAGAAGAAATTGAAGGCGTACGCTTTCTATTTGTAGCTGCTACTGCACCATTTACGCCTTTTTATCGTGCACTGGATTGGATTGTCACTGATCCTTTAGAAGCGATTAAAGATGAAATTGCTAACCAACATGGTAACTATGACATCCTTATTGTGATGAGCCATGTAGGTGTCTTTTTTGATGAAAAGCTATGCCAAGAGATACCTGAAATTGATGTTATATTAGGTAGCCATACACATCATCATTTTGATCACGGTCAAGTGAATAATGGGGTACTCATGGCAGCGGCTGGCAAGTATGGATACTATTTAGGCGAAGTTAATTTAACTATTGAAAACAAGCAAGTTGTTAATAAAACGGCAACACTTTATCCAGTTGATACTTTACCTGAAGTAGAAACTGGTTATGACGTTGAAGGCAAGGCGTTAATGAGCGAACCAGTCATTGACCAACCGGTTAAATTAACTAGCAAAACAGATGTCATCACAAAAACGTCATATTTATTAGCTGAAAGTGTATATGAATTTACGCTTGCAGACTGTACAATAGTAAATGCTGGTCTTATCGTAAAGTGCGTCGAAGCGGATAAATTAACGGAATATGATATTCACAGAATGTTGCCACATCCAATTAATTTAGTACGAATAAGACTTAAAGGGTCAGAACTAAAAAATGTGATTATTAAAAGTCAGAAACAAGAATATATGCGAGAACATGCTCAAGGTCTTGGTTTCAGGGGCGATATTTTTGGTGGTTATATTTTGTATAATTGCGGATTTATCGAATCTGAACAACGTTACTTTGTTAATGGAGAGGAAATTCAAGACAATGCCACGTACACACTCGGTACAGTCGATATGTATACGTTTGGTAGGTATTTCCCAATGTTAAAAGGGTTATCCATCGACTATTTAATGCCACAATTTTTAAGAGACATCTTTAAAGATAAATTAGTAAGAATGTAGTATGTTGTTTTGTTAAAACGATTAGCGATTAAGACAAAGAATATTGAAGAGAGTTTGAAAATTATAAGTTATTACATTTTAATTTAATGTAAATTTCGTTATAATAGGTAAAGATAGATTATACAGGAGGGTATACGTTGTTATGGCTACTAAAAATGAAGAAATCTTACGTAAACCAGATTGGTTGAAAATTAAGCTTAACACGAACGAAAACTATATTGGCCTCAAGAAAATGATGCGCGAAAAAAATCTACATACAGTTTGCGAAGAAGCAAAATGTCCAAATATACATGAGTGTTGGGGAGCTAGACGTACAGCTACATTTATGATTTTAGGTGCAGTATGTACAAGAGCTTGCCGTTTCTGTGCAGTAAAAACAGGTCTACCAAATGAATTAGATTTAAACGAACCAGAACGTGTAGCAGAATCAGTTGAATTAATGAATCTTAAGCACGTTGTTATCACAGCTGTTGCGCGTGATGATTTAAGAGATGCAGGTTCAAACGTGTATGCAGAAACAGTACGTAAAGTACGTGCGCGTAATCCATACACTACAATCGAAATTTTACCATCAGATATGGGTGGCGATTATGAAGCGCTTGAAACTTTAATGGCTTCTAAACCTGATATCTTAAACCACAATATCGAAACAGTACGTCGTTTAACTCCAAGAGTTCGTGCACGTGCAACTTACGACAGAACTCTAGAATTTTTACGTCGTTCTAAAGAATTACAACCAGACATTCCTACTAAATCAAGCTTCATGGTTGGTTTAGGAGAAACTTTAGAAGAAATCTACGAAACAATGGATGATCTTCGTGCGAATGATGTAGACATTCTAACAATTGGCCAATACTTACAACCATCTCGTAAGCATTTAAAAGTTGAAAAATACTATACGCCATTAGAATTTGGTAAATTAAGAAAAGTAGCTATGGATAAAGGTTTCAAACATTGTGAAGCTGGACCAATGGTACGTAGTTCATACCATGCAGATGAACAAGTTAATGAAGCCGCTAAAGAAAAACACCGTTTAGGCGAAGAACAATTACAACAAAACTAATATAGTTTATTTAAACTGACTTTTTAAAGCTTAGGTTGCATATTTCATATGAAATGTTGTGATCTAAGTTTTTATTATACGAATTAAAGGTGACAAACTATGATTAAAGTAGATCAACAGTATTTTGAAATAATTGAAGACTATAGAGATTGCTTCGATGAAGAATTATTTGCGACGAGATACTCAGATATTTTAGACAAGTATGATTATGTGGTAGGCGATTTCGGATATGATCAACTACGTTTAAAAGGGTTCTATAAAGATGCTAATAAAAAAGCAGAAATCTCTAAGCGTTTCTCAAGTATACAAGATTACATTTTAGAATATTGTAACTTTGGATGCCCTTACTTTGTATTAAGACATTTATCGGATAAAGAGATACAGAGAATAGAACAAGAGAATGACGACCTCGTATTAGGGGAAACAGAAGATAAATTACAGAATGTAAAAATCAAACCTAGTATTCAAGAAGTGAAAAATAACAACTAAATAATAAAGAAAGCTTTTAAACCAAATAGAGACTAGAGCATTCATATGATAATCATTCAACAGTGTGCAATCTCAAGGTTTAAAAGCTTTTATTTATAAAAAGCAATAAAAGTTATTGAATTACTTGGTTTAAATATTCAATTATTTCATCGCTTTCTTCTTGGCTTACACCTAAAATATGGGCAATGTAACCTTCTTCTTCTATATCATCAGTTCCTATAATTCCAAATTTATTAGTTTGCATATTAAGAACTAGCGTTTTACCATAATGACGATCAGTTTGGACTAGCATTAAATCGTAACGGCTATGTTCGCCTACGAAGCCTACAAATTGTACTTGGCTTTGTTCCTCATCGTCATATAAATACATATCTATCATAAGAGATAAAACCCTTTCTATTAATGTGATTAAATTTAGTATAACGACAAATGAATACCTATGCAAAACTGTGATATGATAGACATATTAAGAGGTGACAGACATGTATTTTGTAGATAAAGATAAACTAACGTTAAAACTTGAATATTTGAACCAGTTAACTAAAGATTATGAAGAGCACAAAGCTAACCATTATGCATTTGAACGTATTGCGCAGATGTTAATTGAATCTTCAGTAGATATTGGCAATATGATTATTGATGGTTTTATACTAAGAGACCCTGGAAATTATAAAGATGTAATTGATATCTTAGAGTTAGAAGGTGTTATTACTAAAGAAACGCAACAACATATCAATGAAACTGTAGAAGTTAGAAAACAGTTTGCTCACAATTATACTGAACTTGATAATAACGTTATTCGACCACTCTTCGATAAGACGCTCCCTTATTATAAACAATTTATTCAAGAAGTAATTCAATTTCTTGAGAAAGAGAGTGTTCCATTTACTGCTTTTGGAAAAGGAGAAAATAAGTAATGAAAAATTACAAAGGTTATTTAATCGATTTAGATGGAACAATGTATTTAGGCACAGATGAAATTGATGGCGCAGCACAATTTATCGATTATTTAAATAACAATAATATCCCTCACTTATATGTTACAAATAATTCTACTAAAACACCTGAGGAAGTAACTCAAAAATTAAAAGAGATGCATATTGATGCGAAACCTGATGAAGTAGTAACATCTGCCTTAGCAACGGCTAACTTTATCGCTCAAGAACAAAGCGATGCGACAGTTTATATGTTAGGGGGTAGTGGCTTAAGAACAGCATTGACTGAAGCAGGTTTAACCGTTAAAGATGATGAGAATGTAGATTACGTCGTTATTGGATTGGATGAACAAGTTACTTACGAAAAATTAGCAGTAGCAACGTTAGCAGTTCGTAAAGGCGCACGATTTATTTCTACTAATCCAGATGTTTCAATTCCTAAAGAACGTGGTTTCTTACCAGGTAACGGCGCTATTACTAGTGTAGTAAGTGTTTCAACTGGTCAAGCACCACAATTCATTGGTAAACCAGAACCGGTTATCATGGATATTGCATTAGATATTTTGAAATTAGATAAATCTGACGTAGCCATGGTCGGTGATTTGTACGATACAGATATTATGTCTGGAATGAATGTAGGCGTCGATACGATTCACGTTCAAACTGGTGTTACATCATATGAAGAACTATTAGAAAAAGACAAGCAACCAACATATTCATTTAAAGATTTAAATGTAGCTATTTCTGAATTAGAAAAAGTATTAGAATAAATCAAAGGGGTGACGCTTTTATGGGAAAGATATTAGTCACACGAAAAATACCTGATCAATTTATCGAGCAATTAGAACAATTAGGTGACGTTCACATGTGGGATGATGAATTTGAACCTATGCCTCGGGCACAATTTTTAACAGAATTAGAAGATGCCGAAGCGTGTTTTATTACTTTAAGTGAAAAAATTGATAAAGAAAGCATTGAGCATGCGAAGAATGTTAAAATTATCGCTAATATGGCAGTAGGTTACGACAATATTGATGTAGCATTAGCTAATCGAAATGGGATCGTAATTACTAATACACCCAACGTGTTAACGGAAACAACTGCGGAATTAGGATTTACATTAATGTTAACGGTTGCGCGTCGTATTATTGAGGCACAACAATATGTGCAAAATGGCCAATGGAAAAGTTGGGGACCGTATTTATTATCCGGAAAGGATGTTCATGGTTCGACTCTAGGTATTTATGGTATGGGCGATATTGGGAGAAGTTTTGCGCGCAGACTTCAAGGTTTTAATACTACAATTCTCTACCATAATCGTTCAAGACATGGAGATGCTGAACGTCAGCTAAATGCACAATATGTCTCGTTTGATGAACTGTTAGAACGTAGCGATTTTGTAATTTGTACGGCTCCTTTAACGTCAGAAACGGCTAATAAATTCGATGAAAAAGCATTTTCAAAAATGAAAAAAGATGCCATCTTTATCAATATTGGTCGTGGGGCAATCGTAGACGAGGAAGCTTTAGTTAACGCTTTGAATAATAATGAAATTGGTGGTTGTGGACTTGATGTATTGCGAGAAGAACCTGTACGTCTCGACCATCCATTACTCAAAATGCAAAATGTTGTAATATTGCCACATATTGGTAGCGCATCGGTAGTGACAAGAGATCGCATGATTCAATTATGTGTAGACAATATTAAAGCTGTTCTTCAAGGGAAAGCCCCTGAAACGCCTGTTGAAACTAAATAGTTATTCAAGTAACTTCTTATTGTAGTGGTAGATATTCCATCTAAAACAATGAGAAGTTTTTTCTATCTTAGTTCAACTAACAGTTTTGTTATGCGCTATGTCATTGTGATGTGGACGAATAAGTAATAATATAATGAATATCAATAAAGTGGTAAAACAAGAAATTATATTTGGAGTTAGTGCTTGCAACAATAGTAATTGACAACAATTTTAAGTGACTCTGTATAAACTTTTCTAAAATTTAATTTGCCATAGAAATAGGTATTGCTTATAATAAGGTGTAAAAATAAAATATAAAATTTGTATTTAAAAACTTTGTTTTACAATACCTTCTAGAAAATCAAACTTTCTAAGAACGTGAAAATTCATACGCTAGAAAATGATAGTGAGGTGCAATTTTGCATTGAAAGAAAATAATAACAAAGCAATGCTGTTTTTCGAAAAAGCTAAACCATATTTATTAACCCTACTATATTTAGCTATATTTATTGCGTTGTATCTTATTTATGGATCCGGCGATACACATAATAATTTCATATATAACGAATTCTAATAAGGAGTCAAATTATGTCAGACATCATAAATTTAATAAATGACTTTAGTCAAAACTATCCTGATCGTATTGCAATTAGACATAAAGACGATGAATTAACGTATCAACAATTAATAGACGAATCAAGTAAATTAGCACATTTACTACAAGATACTCAAAAACCTCTAGTGCTATATGGTCATATGTCACCCTATATGATAGTGGGGATGATAGGTGCGATTAAAGCCGGTTGTGGCTATGTACCAATTGATACGTCGGTTCCAACTGATCGGGTTCATATGATTATCAAGCAAGTAGAGCCAGAATTTATTTTGAACACAACTGAAACATCGATAACTAATCATGATGCTAAAGAAATCACTATTCAAGATATTCAACAGTCAGAATATCCAACGGTATTTGATAATCAAATGGCGCTTACAAACGTGGTATATACTATTTTTACATCAGGATCTACTGGAGAGCCTAAAGGTGTTCAAATTGAATATGCTAGTTTAGTAGAGTTTGCAGAATGGATGGTCTCATTAAATGAATCTAATGAACCACAAGAGTGGCTTAACCAAGCACCATTTTCATTTGACTTATCAGTGATGGCAATCTATCCATGTTTAACATCTGGCGGCACTTTAAACTTAGTAGATAAAGATATGATTAATAAACCTAAATTATTAAATGACATGTTAGTTAATACACCAATAAATGCCTGGGTATCAACACCGTCATTTATGGAAATGTGTTTAATGCTTCCAAACCTTAATGAAAGCGCATATCCAAGTTTAAATCACTTCTTCTTCTGTGGAGAAATCTTGCCACATAGAACAGCTAAAGCGTTATTAGACAGATATCCTAAAGCCGTGGTTTATAATACTTATGGTCCGACTGAAGCGACTGTGGCTGTAACTAGTGTTAAAATCACGCAAGACATCATTGAAACTTATAACCCATTACCAGTGGGCGTAGCTCGACCTAACACGACGTTATCTACAACAGATGAGGGAGAACTTATCATTAAAGGTAACAGTGTTAGCCTAGGGTATTTAAATAATAAAGCTAAAACCGAAGCGGTATTTAACTTTGAAGATGGTATTCGACTTTATCATACAGGTGATAAAGCTATTGAAAAGGATGGCCATTGGTTTATTCAAGGACGTATCGATTTCCAAATTAAATTTAACGGCTACCGTATGGAGCTTGAAGAAATTGAAACACAACTTAGACAATCACAATATGTACGAGAAACAATCGTCGTACCAATTTATAAAAATAATAAAGTTGTTCACTTAGTAGGTGCAATTGTTCCTACTGAAGAAGTTAAAGATGACTTAGAAATGACTAGACAAATTAAATCCGAACTTAAATCTCGCTTACCAGAATATATGATTCCAAGAAAATTTGTTTGGATGGAACAACTTCCACTAACTTCAAACGGAAAGCTTGATCGTAAACAAGTAGCTGAGGATATTAACGCATGATTCCTTATGGCACGTTTACCTTCTTCTTAGTTGCTTTTATAGTACTTTTACCAGTTATCATACTCGGATTTCTAGGTAAGCGAAGTTATATCTATAACGGTATAAGTACAGCAATTATGATAGTCATTATTTTTTCATCAGATAAACACAATCTATTTGATAATAAATACTTGAGTATTCAGCTACTATGTTTTGTTATTTATCTGATTTGGCAAGTAGCACTTATTATGGGTTATTATCATTCAAGACAAAAAAATAATACATTCAGTAAATTTGTTATTGTTATGGTATTATCTATCTTGCCATTAGCAATTGTTAAAATTTTACAGAGTTCATGGTTAGGTGGACATCAAATTCACTTCCATGAACATAAATTGATTGAATTTGTAGGTTTCTTAGGTATTTCATATGTTACATTTAAAAGCGTTCAACTTATCATGGAAATTAGAGATGGTTCAATAAAAGAAATTAAAGTAGGTAAGTTATTTCAATTTATTTCTTTCTTCCCAACCGTGTCTTCTGGACCGATTGATCGATACAAACGTTTTGTTAAAGACGATAAAAAAGTGCCTACAAGAGAACAATATAGAGTACTAGTAGCTAAAGCAATTCATATGATTATGCTTGGTTTCCTTTACAAATATATTCTCGCTTATCTGATTAATTCATACGCAATTCATCCATTACTAATGGATTTACATGGTTTTACACATAAGTGGTTATATATGTATGCTTATAGTTTCTATTTATTCTTTGATTTTGCAGGTTACAGTTTATTTGCGGTAGCGATTAGTTATCTTTATGGTATTAATACGCCTCCAAACTTTAAACAACCATTTAAAGCCCGTAACATTAAAGATTTCTGGAATAGATGGCATATGTCATTATCATTCTGGTTTAGAGATTGTATCTATATGCGTACGCTCTTCTATATGTCCCGTAAGAAATTAATGAAAAGTCAGTTTGCGATGTCTAATTTCGCATTCTTGTTAAACTTTTTCATCATGGGTGTATGGCATGGTCTAGAGTTATTCTATATTGTATACGGT
Organism: Staphylococcus devriesei; assembly: GCF_002902625.1. Taxonomy (GTDB): domain Bacteria; phylum Bacillota; class Bacilli; order Staphylococcales; family Staphylococcaceae; genus Staphylococcus; species Staphylococcus devriesei. The sequence continues at coordinate 67,934 of NZ_PPRG01000031.1, read as the reverse complement.
ATCTATCATGGCCTCATGTTTATTGGTTATGGATACTATGAACGTTGGAGAAAGAAACATCCAGCTCGTTGGCAAAATGGTTTTACTACAGCTTTAAGTATCATCATCACATTCCATTTTGTAGCATTTGGATTTTTAATCTTTTCAGGAAAATTAATATAAAAGGAGTTATAAATTATGGAATTTAGAGAAGAAGTATTAAATTTATTAGCTGATGTTGCGGAAAATAATGTGGTAAAAGAAAACCCTGATGTTGAAATTTTTGAAGAGGGCATTATTGATTCATTCCAAACAGTAGGTTTATTACTTGAAATTCAAAATAGACTAGGTATCGAAGTATCAATTATGGACTTTGATCGTGATGAGTGGGCAACTCCTAATAAAATTGTTGAAGCTTTAGAAGAACTAAGATGAAAATAAAGCCATTTTTACCAATTATTATCAGTGGCGCGATATTTTTAGTTTTTATACTATTACCTGCCAGTTGGTTTACAGGTTTAGTAACTAATAAAGCTGTCGCTGATAATAAAATTTCTTTAACTGACCAAGTACTAAAGGGTACGCTCATCCAAAATAAAATGTTCAGTAGTAATCAATATTATCCTATTTATGGATCAAGTGAATTAAATAAAAAAGATCCTTTTAATCCTGCACTTGCATTACATAATAGAAAAGATACAAAACCAGTATTCTTAGTAGGTACTGGTGGGAATACAGACTTAATTAATGCGATTGAATTGGCTGGTCAATATGATCAGTTAAAAGGTAAAAAGATGACATTTATTATTTCACCTCAATGGTTTAGTACGCATGGCGTTAGCGATAGAGGTATGGCTGCACGTACAACACCAAATCAAATTAATCAGTTATTTCAACAAAAAGATATGCCTTCTGAATTAAAAGAAAGATATGCGAAACGTCTATTGAAATTCAAAAGTACAACGAATAAACCATTTTTAAAAGAAGTTGTTAAAAATCATGGAGAAGTAGATGGTAATTATGTTTCTCGTTTCAAAGAGAATCAACTTCTAAAAATTGAAGCGATAAAAACATATTTCTCTTTAGATAAATCACCTTTATCAGATGTGAGCCCGATAACTAAACCGGATGCATCTTGGGGAACTATGCAAGATAAAGCAGCTCAACTTGGTGAAAAACGTTCTTCTTCAAACGACTATGGCATTCGTAATGAATATTGGAACAAATTAACGCATCAGAAACCAATGAATCATCGTAAATATGAATTTAAAATGAATTCACCAGAGTTTAATGATTTATCATTACTTGTGGATACGATGCATCACGCAGGGGCCGATGTTCAATACGTTATTTTACCTGTTAATGGTAAATGGTATGATCATTTAAATATTCCTCGTTCAACACGTGAACCTGTCTATAATAAAATCCATCAAACTATAGTGAATCATGGTGGTAAAGTTTATGACATGTCAGATAAAGACTATGAAAAATATGTTCTTAGTGATGTTGTTCATGTCGGTTGGAAAGGTTGGGCGTATATGAACGAACATATTGCTCAACATATGAAAGGTGATCAACCTAAAACGTCACACAAAAAATAACAATAAAAAACTGAGGCTGAGCCATTAATATAAAAAATGGTTCAGCCTTTAGTTATGGCAGTAGTTGTCTGAAATGAAGATGCGTTCGAGCTTCACTTTCTTCATTTCTAGCCAACCTTGCCGGGGTGGGACGACGAAATCTTTGAAATTACATTAGATTTCTGTCCCACTCCCTATATTTCTGTCTCACTCTCTAGATTTTGTCGTCTCACTCTCAGATTTTAATATAAAGTATTATATTAGAAATATGAAATATAAAATGACTCCCATCAAAGTACGAGTTGCTTTGATAGGAGTCTTATTAGTCTTACCATAAATATATAATACGAGACGCTTAGAAGACTTGTTCTACTTCAATAACGCCTGGAACTTCTTCATGTAGTGCGCGTTCAATACCAGCTTTTAATGTGATTGTTGAGCTTGGACAAGTACCACAAGCTCCGTGTAATTGTAATTTAACGATGCCGTCTTCAACATCTATTAATGTACAGTCTCCGCCGTCACGTAATAAAAATGGACGTAAACGTTCAATAACTTCAGCTACTTGATCAAACATTGTTGCATTCTCAGTAGGCATGAGATATGTCTCCTTTCAAGTATATTACTTCATAATTCCATTATTTATTTATTATAATAGATAAAGTAAGAAAAATCTATAAAACAAGATGGGGGATTTGAGTATGACTAAAGTGAGTGTAGTAGTATATGGAGCTGATGTGGTCTGTGCCAGCTGTGTGAATGCACCAACATCTAGAAATACGTTTGAATGGATTCAACCTTTATTAGAAAGAAAATATCCAGATATTCAATTTGAATATACGTATATCGATTTTCAAAATCAAACTGAAAATCTTAGCGACCATGATCAACACTATATTGAGCAATTAGAAGAAGATGAATTGTTTTATCCATTAATCACAATGAATGATGAATATGTGGCAGATGGATATATTCAGACAAAGCAATTAACCAACTTTGTAGATAAACATTTTGCGAATAATGAAAATAAATAAATAATGATCAAAATAGCGAGGCTAGACAGTTTGACCTTGATTTTAAACCTAAAAGAGCATTTAAACACTCTATCTTACAGCATTATTTGAGTAACAATGTAAGTAGGTAAATCTTAGTTATTCTATCTAGACCTCGCTTTTACCATTTCATTAAATGGCTAATTATATTAATATACTTTAACCGTTATGATATTTATATAACCATAGTACGCCTGATTTGAGAATATGAGCTAAACGGCCTGTAACGGTGCGATCCATAATATAGGCAAAGCCTTTCTTCTCACCAAGCGAACCTAAGAAGCCTTGCACTTTAAGTTCAGGCATCTTTTCTGGTAATGATTCATTATTCCATTGTTTTTTTAGTACGTCAGCAATTTGATCGCCTTGTAACTCGGCTAATTGAGCACTTGGCGCATGAGGTAAGTCAGCACAATCGCCTACGACATAGACGTTTTTATATGTAGGTACTTGATGATACTGGTTGATAATTACGCGACCACTACGATTAATATCGATAGGTAAGTGCCTTACCACTTCAACCGGTTGAATACCGGCAGTCCAGACGACTAGGTCTACATCTTCAGGTATACCATTGTTGTAGATTTTACCCGGCTCTACTCTGTCTATAAGTGAGTTCGGTACAACTTTAACTTTATTTTCACGGAACCATTTCGCAATATAATTACTTAACTTTTCAGGGAAATTTCTTAAAATTCGCTCGCCTCGATCATACAAGATCACTTCTAGATCTTCACGGCTTTCACGTAATTCACTAGCTAGTTCAATGCCGCTTAACCCAGCACCAACAATACCCACGCTAGCGCCACTTGGTAATTCACTAATACTATGGAAGGTCTCACGTGCTTTAGATAATGTCTGAATACTATGTGTGTATTCTTCCGCGCCAGGAACATTATGATATTTGTCTTCACAACCTAAACCAATAACTAATTCATCATAATCAACTTTAGTATTTCCAACTGAAACGATTTGAGCATCTAAGTCAATGTCGCTAATCTCACCATAAATAGTGTTAATACGTTCAAAATCTGGGAAATTCATACGTACATCACTATCAGATTTTGTGCCCGCAGCTAGCGCATAAAACTCAGGTTTTAGTCCATGGAAAGGCATGCGATCAATTAAAGTTAATGTATAGTCTTCCGGTAAAGCCTCAGGAAGAATGCGTGACATAATGCGCATATTACCATAACCGCCACCAAGTAATACTAAATTTTTCATATGTTATACCCCTTTTTATATGATTTGTGATTCCATTATTAAATGAAAACGACTACCCTTTAAACAAGACAAAATGTGTTAAATTGCTTCATCATCGATATTAAAATAACCAATAGATAAAGGTGTTTATGAAATACATTTCATTGCCCCTTACAATTAAATGTATTATTTATATAAATTTATTATATCTGTTTTTTATAATGACTACAATCAAAGTCCCAAGAACAATGATAATAGACTCATAGACTTTTTGTGCTCTAGCAAATGAAAAATTGAGCTAGTCTAATGCAGTCAGAAGTAAGATTTGTTATAATAATGTAATTAAAATTATGAAGAAGGTGAAGTATGTTTCCATTAGTTGAGTTCTGCATATCAAATATGGCTAAAGGCGGAGATTATGTTTACGATAAATTAGATAATGATCCGGACGTGGATGTGTTAGAATATGGATGTTTGAACAATTGTGGTACATGCTCATGTGGGTTGTATGCGCTAGTAGATGGTGATACTGTTGAAGGTGACACACCTGAAGACTTATTAAACAATATTTATAAACATATAGAAGACAATGATTTTACAAACTTATTATAGGAGGAACTTTGATGCCAACTGTAACATTAACTGAAGCTGCTGCGTACGAAGTAAAAGACATGTTAAAAAGCAATGATATGGAAGACGGCTATTTAAAAATTAAAGTCAATGGCGGTGGTTGTACTGGATTAACATATGGTATGTCTGCAGAAGAGCAACCAGGTGAAAATGACGAAGTTTTAGAATTTTATGGATTAAAAGTATTAGTCGATAAATATGATCAGCCTGTTTTAAATGGTACAACTGTTGATTTTAAACAATCATTAATGGGTGGCGGTTTCCAAATCGATAATCCAAATGCTATTGCTTCATGTGGTTGTGGTAGTTCATTTAGAACTGCTAAAGTAGCTGGAAATCCTGAAAATTGTTAAACCATATTAAAATAAAAAAGTTTTAAAAAGTTCGATTATATATTCTAGATTTAAGTATAAGGCGATTATTTTAAATATAGTCTTGTTGTTGCTTGAAAATGTAGTGTAAAAGCTATAAAATTGATTATGGATTGAACTTTGTCTTTTTTGTGAACTAAAGTTCATAAAACTGAATTGAAAAACAGAGTGTTGACTAAGACTATAAATAGAGATGAACAGTTAGGTTAAGTGCAAAGTTTATGGTAAATCAGACTAACAGATATTAATTGAAATATAATGTACGTTCTGAGCTTTGTTATGTTCTGAAATTTGTAGCCTTTATCTACATTTAAGAAAATAATTATGAAAGCTTAGGTGAATGAAATGGCACAAGATCGTAAAAAAGTACTAGTACTAGGTGCTGGTTACGCTGGTTTACAAACAGTAACTAAATTACAAAAAGAACTTTCTGCAGACGAAGCAGAAATCACGTTAATCAACAAAAACAAATATCACTATGAAGCAACTTGGTTACATGAAGCTTCAGCTGGTACATTAAATTATGAAGACTTAATTTATCCAATTGAAAGTGTAATTAAAGAAGATAAAGTTAAATTTATCAACGCTGAAGTAACTAAAATTGACCGTAATGCTAAAAAAGTAGAAACTAATCAGGGTATCTATGACTACGACATTTTAGTAGTAGCACTAGGTTTCGAAAGCGAAACATTTGGTATTGACGGTATGAAAGACCACGCTTTCCAAATTGAAAACATCGAAACTGCACGTCGTTTATCTCGTCATATCGAAGATAAATTCGCAAACTATGCAGCTTCTAAAGAAAAAGACGATAAAGACTTAGCTATCTTAGTTGGTGGCGCTGGCTTTACAGGTATTGAATTCTTAGGTGAATTAACTGAAAGAATTCCTGAATTATGTAGCAAATATGGCGTAGATCAAAACAAAGTTAAATTAACTTGTGTTGAAGCTGCTCCAAAAATGTTACCAATGTTCTCTGACGAATTAGTTAACTATGCAGTTAACTACTTAGAAGACCGTGGCGTTGAATTTAAAATCGCTACACCAATCGTTGCTTGTAACGAAAAAGGTTTCGTTGTAAAAATCAATGATCAAGAACAACAATTAGAAGCTGGCACTGCTGTCTGGGCTGCGGGTGTACGTGGTAGTAAATTAATGGAAGAATCATTTGAAGGCGTTAAACGTGGCCGTATCGTGACTAAACAAGATTTAACAATTGAAGGTCATGATGATATCTTTGTAATCGGTGATGTTTCTGCGTTTATTCCAGCAGGTGAAGAACGCCCATTACCAACTACAGCTCAAATCGCTATGCAACAAGGTGAACACGTTGCTAAAAATATTAAAAACATTTTAAACGGTCAAGCTGCAGAAGAATTTGAATATGTTGACCGTGGTACAGTATGTTCATTAGGTTCTAATGACGGTGTAGGTATCGTTTACGGTAGAGATATTGCCGGTAAAAAAGCTGCCTTCATGAAGAAAGTTATTGATACACGTGCCGTATTCAAAATCGGTGGCGTAGGCTTAGCATTCAAAAAAGGTAAATTCTAAGTTTTTATAAAATCAATATAATAGAGAAGCTGAGGCGTTTATATAAATGTCTCAGCTTTTTTAGATGTTAGTTGTATGAGGTGAAGAGACTTTGAAATCGTCTCATCTTATCTATAAGCATCTATATCGAAGTGGAACAAAATATCTTTGAAATTACATTTACTATTCAACAGAAAGGGCGCTAGACAATGATCAATTTCAATTTTAATCAACATGAGCACATCGACACTGGAGTGTTAATTATAGGCGTACCAGACCACATTAATCAGCTTGGTACAATTCAGTACAAAAATCACGATTTAACACAACGCATAGATGATTATCGACACCATCATATAATTCATAATACGCTAGGTAAAGTCGCTTCAACCGTCTTGCCTTTAGAAAGTGAAACCAAACGCTTAATCACAGTTGGATTAGGTAATTTAAAGACGTTAAATTATACTGATTTGTTAAAGGTATTTGGCAACTTGTTCCAATTTTTAAAAGAAGAACATATCACGGATGCTGAATTATTATTCGATACATTTATCTCTAAACAAATCACTCAAGATAAAATCATAGAAGTATTAGGTCTCCAAAGTGAACAAGCCATATATATCTTTGATAATTATAAATCTGATAAAAAAGTTCCGTACAAGTTAGACTTGCATATCACTACACAAGATACACATCTTGAGACGCACTTGAAACAAGGCATAATTGTAGGCCAATCTATCAATCTTGCGCGTGATTTCAGCAATATACCACCGAATATTTTAACGCCAAGTTACTTTGCGGACGAAGTGGCAGAGCATTTTAAAGAAACGAAAGTCAAAGTGGATATTAAAGATGGAGAAACCTTGTTGTCAGAAGGATTTGGTCTTATCCATGCAGTGGGTAAGGGGTCGATTCACCCTCCAACATTGATTACATTAACGTATAATGGCGCTAAAGAAGATGAGGCACCGATTGCCCTAGTTGGTAAAGGGATTACTTATGATTCTGGTGGTTACAGTATTAAGTCTAAAGTTGGCATGCAAACGATGAAATATGATATGTGTGGCGCAGCGAATGTGGTAGGAATGATTGAAGCGGCATCACGACTCGAATTACCAATTAATATTGTAGGAGTGATTGCTTCCGCTGAAAATATGATTAGCAATAATGCTATGAAACCAGATGATGTCTTTACAGCGTTAAGCGGGGAAACGGTTGAAATGCTAAATAGCGATGCAGAAGGTCGAATGGTATTAGGAGATGCTGTATTTTATGCGAACCAATTCCAACCACGTATTATTCTTGATTTTGCAACGCTAACAGGTGCAGCCATTGTAGCACTAGGAGAAGATAAAGCAGCATTGTTTAATTCTCATGCTGAAAATGAAATTCAAGAGATTTTAGCCAGCGCAAGAGCGATGGATGAACTTGCCTTTGAATTACCTATCACAAACACAGAACAACGTTTAATTCGTCGTTCTGACGTAGCCGATTTAGTCAACCACACAAATGGTCAAGGTAAGGCTTTATTTGCAGCCACATTTGTTACACACTTTAGTGGCACGACACCTCATATCCACTTTGATATTGCAGGGCCAGCTACAACCCCCACTAATAGTTTTAAAGGGCCTAAAGGTCCTACGGGAAGCATGATTACAACCGTTTTAAATTGGTTACGTAACTAAATATTTTAAACAATAAGGCAAATAGCATTAAAAGTATAGAGCAGTAGTGTGTGTTTAAGATTAAACCTCACTACTGCTTTTTTGTACAATACGCATCTTCTTAAAATTGTCGTATTGACAATATTCCATCGAGTTGATATGATAAGTCACATAATTATTTACTTTAGTTCGGTAGAGAGATAAAGGATGAGTGCGTATGGTTAATGCAGTAGTTATTGCAGTTATTTTAATGATTATTTTATGTTTATGTAGATTAAATGTAGTGATTAGTTTATTTATTAGTTCTTTAGTTGGTGGGCTCATTTCAGGTATGAGTTTAAATAAAGTCATTAGCGTATTTGGTAAAAATATTGTCGATGGTTCAGAAGTCGCTTTAAGCTATGCATTGCTAGGTGGTTTTGCAGCACTTATATCATATAGTGGCATTACGGACTATTTGGTTAATAAAATCATACGCGCAATTCACTCTGAAAATAGCAGATTGTCTAGAATCAAAGTCAAAGTTATTATCATTGTAGCACTTTTAATGATGAGTATTATGAGTCAAAACTTAATTCCGGTACATATCGCATTTATTCCCATTGTTATTCCACCACTTTTAAGTCTATTTAATGATTTGAAAATGGACAGACGCTTAATCGCATTAGTAATTGGTTTTGGCTTATGCTGGCCATATGTCTTACTGCCATACGGTTTCGGTCAAATTTTCCATCAAATTATTCAAAACGGTTTTGAAAAAGCACATCACCCAATCGAATTTAATATGATATGGAAAGCGATGCTTATACCTTCATTAGGTTATATTGTTGGGCTGTTATTAGGTATATTCTATTTCCGTAAACCACGTGAATATAAGGCTGAACCTTATTCTGAACAAGAAGATACAATGCCAGTCATACGGCCTTATGTATTAGTAGTTACCGTAGTAGCGATTTTAGCAACATTTTTAGTACAAACATTTACAGATTCTATGATTTTTGGCGCATTGGCTGGGGTATTAGTCTTCTTTATTTCAGGTGTATATAAATGGAATGAATTAGATAGTCAGTTTGTTGAAGGTATTAAGATAATGTCATTTATTGGAGTAGTGATTCTTTCGGCAAATGGCTTTGCCGGTGTGATGAATGCCACTGGGGATATTCAAAAATTAGTCTCAAGTTTAACTGAAATTACAAATGGTCATAAATTAATTAGTATCATTGTAATGTATCTTGTTAGTTTAGTAGTGACTTTAGGGATAGGGTCATCTTTTGCGACTATTCCTATCATCGCAACGTTATTTATTCCACTTGGTGTTTCAATTGGTTTAAATACGATGGCGCTTATTGCATTAGTAGGTACAGCCAGTGCTTTAGGGGACTCAGGATCTCCTGCAAGTGATTCTACATTAGGGCCTACTGCCGGTTTAGATGTAGATGGTCAACATGATCACATTCGAGACACATGTATACCTAACTTTGTGTTTTATAACGTACCATTAATTATCTTTGGTACAATTGCTACGATGATACTATAATAATCATGAGGTGAGATACGTGACTAATTTACTAGAAACCTTTGAAATGAGAATAGAAGATACTAAGGAAGGTAAAGTTGTCATTTCAATGCCAGTCACTGATAAAGTGAAACAACCATTTGGTTATTTACATGGTGGAGCAACTATTGCATTAGGAGAAACGGCTTGTTCTATCGGTGCTGCAAATTTAATTGATACTCAACAGTTTATTCCTTTGGGCTTAGAAATGAACGCAAATCATATCCATTCAGTTAAAGAAGGTCGCATTATAGCTACAGCGTCCATTATTCACCAAGGCAAGACCACACAAGTATGGAATATTGAAATTAAAAGCGAACAAGATGAGTTAATCAGTATTATGAGAGGGACAATAGGCATTAAGCCCTTGAAAAATAAATAAGTGTTTACTTTAAAAAGAGCGAGGACAGAAATTACATAAATTTCTATCCTCGCTCATTTCTTTTTGGATTATGCTGAATCACGTTTACTATTATGCAATCTTTGATAGGCTTGATGAATCCTTAATGAAGCTTCCTTGCCTCCCATGATATTTCTTGCAAACGGTCCAAGTTCTAAATCTGCCAGGCCACCTGATACAAAGAGTTGAGGGAGCCATTCTAATTCTGAACTTATATCTGGCAAGCCACATGATGCTAAAGGCGCATGTTCACGTGTAATGAGTGATTGTATCATTGATTGTTTTAAGAACGTAGGTTCAAAACCAGTTGCCAGTAAAATATAATCATACGTTACTTTCTGATTTTCAGTAATAATAGAATGATCCTCTATAGAGGTAATCTTCTCTTTATGAATTATCAAACGTCCAGATTGAACATGTTTTTTCAAGCGTAAATATAACTCTTGAGGCATAGAACCTTTGTGTCTTTCTTTTAAAAGAATTTCAAATTTTTCATCTGAAGATTTAGTATTTAAGAATGACGTCATATTTTTAGGCCCAAGCCAGCCAGGATCGGCATCGAAATGATGAATTGCTATATCTTTATTCATCCACAAATGTACCACTTTATCATGAGAGCGATTTAATAACTTCAACGTTAAATGAGCCGCCGAAATGCCACTACCCACAACATGCGATGCCTTATCATACATAATAGCATCGAAATTCTCATTGAAAATATGGCAGACATCGTCTTTATGTTGATATAAGTCAGGAATGAAAGGTTTATGGTTACAACCTTGGGCGAGCACGACACAGTCAGTTTGAAGTTCTTGAGAGTCAGATAAAGTAATCGACCAACCATTATTTTGTTGTGTCAATTCTTTTACGTAGCCCTGTATATGACAAGTATTAAGATTATAATGATGAACTTGTTCATGCACATGATGCATAAACATATCTGTTTGAGGACGTTGATAGCGTCCATAAGTTGCATTTGTATATTGTTGCACTTTAGCGAATTGCTTTAAGTGGAAAGGATTAGGGTGAATGTGATGTACGATAGGAGACCGTAAAAATGGCATGCTGATTCTATGAGTAAAGTCATTAAATTGTTCACATAAAGAGCTATAAGGATCGATAATAGTTAATTGTTCAATAGGAAGCCCTGCTTCGCGTAATTTTAGCGCGATGGTCGTACCTTGAATGCCGCCACCAATAATAGTCCAATGCATAGAAACACTTCTTTCTTATAAAACGTAATTATTACGATTTATGATAACATGTTTTTAACTTAAAGCCAATATAAAGTTACACATAAATAACTTATTATTATCGGCGAGCCTCTAAAAGAAAGGTCTTAGTGGCTAAGTTAGGCAGTAGTTGACTGAAATGAAGATGCGTTTGAGCCTCACTCTCTTCACTTCTAGTCAACCTTGCCGGGGCGTGACAACGAAATCTTAGAAATTACATTAGATTTCTGTCGCCGTTCCCCCCAGGAAATGCAATCCAATCATTACGAAGTATTAATATAAAAAAGACGTAGAGATGAATTCATATTTGAATACCTCTACGTCTATATGGAGATTTAACTCTTATTTTCAATAATAAAGAAAAGCTAAATTATATTTTCTTATTCTTAAATTCGTCTTTAATTTCATCTATTTTCGTATCTTTAGTATAAGGTGTTCTATTATTATACGAAGCTCTCATAATTAAATGGCTTGAAAGTGGACCAGTGATTAAGATAAATACAATACCTAAAATCAACTGCATATTAATGTAACCCTCTGCACCAATAAAGTATAAGAATGTTCCAAATAGTAGAAAGATCGCACCTAGTGTGGCAGATTTTCCGGCAGCATGGCCACGTGAATAGATATCTTTTAAGCGAATAATACCAATGGCTGTAACGGCACTTATTAAAGCACCTAAGATAACAAAGATAAGCGCTAAACTAATGATGATGTTTGCTATCACGTTCCATCACCTTACCTTTATCCATATATTTTGAAAAGACCGCTGTGCCTAAAAACGCTAAAATACCAATTAATAATATAGCAACAAGTAGATATTGCGCGCCTATAAAAATACTATATAGAGCGATACATGCCATTAATTGTAAACCTATCGCATCAAGTGCTAATATACGATCTGCTAAAGAGGGGCCCTTAATAATTCGAATAAACATAGCCAACATTGATATGACGACAATAATTAAAGCAATAATAATTATTATTTTTACCATCAGCCTTCGCCCACCTCTCTAACTACTTTTTCAAGTGACGATTTAATACCTTCAACTTCTTCCTCTTTAGTACTAAAATCAATTGAATGTATATAAATCTTTGTTCTGTCATCACTTATCCCAAGTACTACTGTTCCAGGTGTAAGAGTAATTAAATTAGATAATAATACAATTTGCCAATCAGTCTTTAAATCCGTGTCATAAATAAAGAAACCGGGCTGATTTTTCAATGTAGGTTGTAAGACGATTTTTAACACATCGATGTTAGCTTTAATTAACTCGATGAAAAAGACTACGACAAGTTTAATAATCTTGTACACTTTAATTAAATAAAATTTACCAGGTAAGACTTTATTAAATAAGTAGACCAAACCTATCCCTAAGATAAATCCTAATAAAAGGTTATTTAGGGTATAGCTACCACTTAAGAACAGCCATATAAAAGCTAAAATAAAATTTAAAATGATTTGAATGGCCATAATTACTTACCTCCTAACACGCTTTTAATGTAAAAGCTAGGATCATAGAATGATTTAGCCGCTTCAGAGACAAGTGGATAGAGTAAATCAGCAGATAAACCGAATAATACTGTAATGACTACTGCTACAATAGAAATAGTCATAGCATGGGTTACATTTACTTTGTGTTGTACATTATATCCTTTTGGCTCTCCGAAAAAGCCTTTTAAGAAAATACGAATAACTGAATACAATACTACTAAACTTGAAAGTAAGACGATCACGCCACTTACATAAAAGCCCTTTTCAAAAGTAGCCTGTACAATATAATACTTACCGTAAAAACCACTCAATGGCGGTATACCAGCTAAACTTAAGGCAGCTATAAAGAATGACCAACCAAGGACTGGGTACGTTTTAATGAGTCCTCCGAATTCTTTAAGGTTAGTGGATTTAGTGATTTGATACATTACACCAATTAATAGGAATAGAGAAGTCTTCACTAACATATCGTGAAGTGTATAATAAATTGCTCCTATAATTCCCGCTTCATTCATCATTGCGACACCAACTAAAATCACACCGACAGCAATCATAATATTGTAAATGATGATTTTTTTAGTGTCGTAATATGCAATGGCTCCGATTGAACCAAAGATAATCGTTAATAATGCTAAGAATAAAATTGTGTAGTGTGAGAAACTCATCGTATCGTTGAAGAATAAACTCAACGTTCTTAAAATTGCATAGACACCTACTTTTGTAAGTAATGCGCCGAAGAAGGCGATAATAGCAAAAGGTGGTGCATAGTAAGAACCAGGTAACCACACATACATAGGGAAGGCTCCGGCTTTAGTTGCAAATACGAAGATGAAAAGAATAAATACTATGCTTAACAGTCCACCATGTGTACTAGATAGACTAGTCAATTTCTCGCTAATATCAGCCATATTAAGTGTGCCAACGATTGAATATAAAATCGCCACCGCAATAACAAAGAATGTAGATGTCACAATATTTACGAGTAAATATTTTACCGTTTCACGTAGCTGAATACGTGTGCCACCTAGTACTAGTAACGCGTATGAAGACATCAAGAATACTTCAAAGAATACGAACAAGTTAAAAATATCTCCAGTTGTAAACGCACCAATAATACCTACTAACATAAACGTGATTGAAAAGTGGAAGTAATAGCGTTCTCTATCAATTCCAGCAGTCGTAATCGAATATGCAGTAATAAGTATCGTGATAATAATGCTTGTTACGATTAACATGGCACTAAAACTATCAAGTAAAAAGATAATGCCGTAAGGTGCTGGCCAAGAACCTAATTCTACTTTCAATGGGCCATCAACCACTACATTTCTTAAATTGATGATGGCAACTACTAAGGTAAGGGCAAGGCCTATCAATGTGACATAGCGTTTAATTCGATAACGTTGTCCTAAAAATATAAGGATAATAGCAGTAATGATCGGCACTACTAACGTCAGAACAACTAAATTAGTTTCTATCATCATTAGGCACTCCCTTCATCTGTTCTACGTTGTCTGTACCTAATTCTTTGTAGGTTCTAAATGCCAAGACTAAGAAGAAAGCTGTCGTTGCAAAGGCAATAACAATAGCTGTAAGTATTAATGCATGTGGGATAGGATCAACATATTGAGAGATGCCTTTTTCATAAATTGGCATTTCACCATGTTTTAATCCACCCATTGTAATTAAAAATAAATTTGAAGCATGTGTAATTAAAGTCGTCCCCATAACAATTCGTATCAAACTTTTAGATAAAACGAGATAGACACTGATTGCTGTGAGAATACCACATACAAATATCATAATTATTTCCACTATTCGTTCTCTCCAATCGCTAAAATAATTGTCATAATCGTACCAACTACTGCACATAAAACACCAAAGTCAAAGAACATAGGTGTATTCATATGAACAGGTTGGAGTAGGGGCAACGGGATATTAAACTCTGTATGAGTAAAGAATTGACTGCCGTAGAACCAACTTGCAATAGGCGTACCGACGCAGAATAATAAGCCAATACCAATTAGAATTTTAAAATCCCAAGGGAAGACTTTGCGCATCGTTTTAATATCAAACGCTATTGCAATAATAGTTAATGCACAAGATAAAAGTAATCCTCCTACGAAACCTCCGCCAGGTGTATAGTGACCGGCAAAGAATAAAGCAATACCAAATAAGGCGATTAAAAAGGCGATAATAACAGCAGCATATTGAAACATTAAATTATTGTTCTGTCTGTTCATCACGCTTCACCTCACTTGTTTTATGTTTACGGCGTAGTTTAATCATTGTATAGACGCCTAATCCAGCAATGCCTAATACAGATGATTCGAACAACGTATCCATACCACGGAAGTCTACAAGGATAACGTTGACCATGTTTTTACCATGAGCTAAGTCGTAAACGTGATCTTTATAATATTCTCCAATAGAAGTAAAGTGTCTATTGCCATAAGCAATTAAGCCTAAGATAATGACGACTAATCCTACCCCAATTGAAATTACTGCATTCGTTAGCTTAAATGAAATTTTTTCATTATAACGGTTTAAATTTGGTAAATAGTAGAAACATAATAAGAACAAGCCAGTCGAAATTGATTCAACTACGAACTGTGTTAAAGCTAAATCAGGCGCTTTAAAGAATACAAATAGCACTGATACCGTATATCCGACTACACCAAGCATGATAATGCTAAATAAACGTGACTTAGCAATCACTACCATGAATGCTGCTACTACAAGTAAAACTAAGATGATAATTTCGTAGAGATGTATCGTATTAATATCTTTAAAATCAAAGTTGAAAGGCACGCTTAACAGTGTAACTGCAGTGACTATAATTAACATGCCGAAGATAATAACTAAGCCATCTCGAACATATCCGTTAACATAGCTATTTGTCATATTTGCTGAGTATGATGGCAGCCATTTTCCAGCTGAATCATACCAATGATTAAATGTAAGACGCGTAGGTTGTGCTTGTAATAAACGAATCCAATAGCCAAATGTTAACAATAGTATAATTCCTATAATCCAAATAATTAATGTTGAAATGAATGCAGGCGTAATACCATGGAATAAGTGGAATTCTGCATGTACATTTGTCGCTCCACTAATTGCTGTTGTCGCTGGCTCAATGATAGATTGTGTTAGTAATCCAGGGAATAAACCGAAGACGATAACGAGTACAGCCAAGATAACAGGAGAGATTAACATTAATAATGAAACTTCATGCGCCTTTTTAGGTAGAACATCGGGCTTGTGTTTTCCGAAAAAAACATGTAAGACGAATTTAATCGAATATACAAATGTAAAGATACTACCTACAATAGCTAAAATTGGGAAGATTATTCCTAATGTATTGAGACTAAAAAGATCTGCGTGAGACGCTTCAATCATGGCTTCTAAGAATTTTTCTTTAGATAAGAAACCATTAAAAGGTGGTACACCGGCCATGCTCAATGCTGTGATAATAGTGATTGTAAACGAAATTGGCATGATAGTAAGTAAGCCACCAAGTTTCTTCACATCACGCGTACCAGTCGCATGGTCAACCGCGCCGGTTACCATAAATAGAGCGCCTTTGAAAGTCGCATGGTTAACTAAATGGAAGACTGCTGCAGTAAAGCCAGCTATATATAATTGGCTTTGTTGGCCTTCGAAATGATAGCTAACTGCACCAATACCTAGCATAGACATAATCATACCGAGTTGTGACACAGTAGAGAATGCTAAGATACCTTTTAAATCTTGTTGTTTAGTCGCATTGAATGATGCCCAAAAGAGGGTGATTAAACCGACTAGAGTAATTGTCCAAATCCATCCTTGTGAAATGGCAAATAAAGGCGTCACACGGGCCACTAAATATAGTCCCGCTTTTACCATTGTTGCTGAGTGTAAATAGGCACTAACGGGCGTAGGTGCTTCCATTGCGTCGGGCAACCAAACATAGAATGGGACTTGTGCAGATTTAGTGAATGCACCTAACATGATTAATATCATGGCGAATGTAAAATAAGGACTGTGCTGTATTTTAGATGCATTATCTAGTAAATGATGTACACTCATTGAATCGCCTGCTAACGATATAAGGATAAAGCCACCTAATAAGCTTAAGCCCCCAAATACAGTGATAATAAGTGACTTTTGCGCACCGTAAATTGATGCTTGTTTTTCTCGCCAAAATGAGATGAGTAAGAAACTTGAAAATGAAGTTAATTCCCAAAACAAATAAAGCATAATTAAATTATCTGAGAGTAAAACTCCCAACATTGCACCCATGAAAAGTAATAAATAACAGTAAAAGTTTCCGAGTTGTTCAGACTTACTAAGGTAGCCTACAGAGTATAATACGACGAGGCTCCCAATACCTGTAATAAGTAAACTGAATAACACGCTTAAGCCATCGAGATATAAATCAAAATTCATACCGATATGAGGCATCCAATTCAAAGTTTTTATTACTGTATTACCTGATTGAGTAGTTGAAATATGAGTTAAGAAATAAATAAATAAGACAACAGGAATAGGTAATACAAACCAACCTAAATGAATCTTTTTAAAGAATCGATAAAGGATTGGAATAATGAGTGCGAATATTAGCGGTAAGAGTACCGCAATATGTAACAAACTCACTATGTTGGCCTCCTTTAAAAATGTTTATGGCATACATTATACATGAATCATATTATTCTGAAAAACGTCAATCGTGCTTACAGACAGTGATTTTCCAGAACTTATTAAATAAGAAGAAACACGTGAAAAATGCCTAGAAAAATTTTTGTTTATATTGAATTGAGTAATGGCTTGTTGTAATGATTCTTCATATTTCATTTCTTCAACATTGAATTCACGAAGTTTTGAACGCGTAGCATAACGCTTTTCATAATGACTTAACGCGAGTCTTTCATGAAAGAACACACCTTCTACTTTCCCAGGATTATGTAAATCACCTTGTTTAGGGTGTTTAATTACTTGTTCCACTTGAACTAGCACTTGGTTATCATTTTCTTCTTTAATACTTACACCATACGTGCCTGTCTTGTGTGAGAATCGATATAACATGCTATATTACTTCCTTTCAAATATGTTAAGATGTATCTATATCATCATAACATGAATGGAGAATCTAAATGACTAACTATCCACAGTTAACTAAAGAAATACAAGACAACGAAATTAAAGTTGTTATGCATACAAATAAAGGCGATATGACATTCAAACTATTCCCAGATATCGCTCCTAAAACAGTTGAAAATTTTGTGACACATGCAAAAAATGGCTATTACGATGGTATTACATTCCATCGTGTTATCAATGACTTTATGATTCAAGGTGGCGACCCAACTGCAACAGGTATGGGTGGTGAAAGTATCTATGGTGAATCATTTGAAGATGAGTTCTCATTAGAAGCGTTTAACTTATATGGCGCTTTATCAATGGCTAATGCTGGTCCTAATACAAACGGCTCACAATTCTTCGTCGTTCAAATGAAAGAAGTACCTGAAACGATGTTAAATCAATTAGAAGACGGTGGTTGGCCAAAACCAATTGCTGAAGCTTATGCTGAAAAGGGCGGTACACCTTGGTTAGATCAAAAACATACTGTATTTGGTCAATTAATTGAAGGCGAAACAACTCTAGAAGATATTGCTAATACTAAAGTTGGCGCTCAAGACAAACCAGTTCATGATGTTGTCATCGAATCAATCGACGTTGAAGAAAAATAAGTGTAAGTCTAGCAAATAGTGTTGGACATTCAACATATAAATATTCGTTTTTATTTCATCCTAAAATGATGTCATGTTAAGTACGTTAACTGTCATGAATCATTTTAGGTTTTTTTATTGAAAAAGTTCGCAAACTGAAAGCGATAAAATACGATACTAGAGTGTATGAAAGGCATAATGTTGTACAATCAATCAACTTCTTAAAATATAATAAATGCGAACTTTTAATTTTAAAATAATTCATAAAATATTAAATTTCTGAAAAATAATAGAGTTTTCTCGTTTTATGATTAGTCCAAGTTTGTGATTTATGCTATTATTATTATGTTAAGAAATCGAAATAAGGGGTTATCAAGTTGAATAATCACTATAAAGAAGGTCAGCATATTAAAGTGCGTGTGACTGGAATTCAACCGTATGGCGCTTTTGTTGAGACCCCTGACCATACTGAAGGACTCATCCACATTTCAGAAATCATGGATGATTATGTTCATAACCTAAAAAAATTTCTATCAGAAGGGCAAATTGTTAAAGCGAAGATTTTATCAATTGACGATGAAGGAAAACTTAATTTGTCACTTAAAGATAATGATTACTTTAAGAACTACGAACGAAAAAAAGAAAAGCAGTCAGTATTAGATGAAATTAAAGAAACAGAAAAGTATGGGTTTCAAACACTCGAAGAACGCCTGCCGGTCTGGATTAAGCAGTCTAAACGTGCGATTCGTAATAATTAATTGACTGTCAACACGCTTAGCTAACATTACTTATCAATAGTAGTGTTAGCTTTTTTATGTTGGAAGAAACTATATTCTATGAATGATTTTTTTGATTTTCGGGAAGAAGAGAGTTGAGTAGTAAAGCACACATAAGCATATAGTTAGAGGATAATTATTCTTCCGTGCTATAGTGTGTGCATGATTAAGAAGGAGAGAATAGTTATGAATAATAAATATGAGAAGTTATTTGAAACTGTTACATTACCTAACGGCGTTGAACTAAGAAATCGCTTCGTATTAGCGCCACTTACACACGTATCATCAAATGATGATGGTACAATTTCTGATGTAGAAATTCCATATATTGAAAAGCGTTCTAAAGATGTTGGATTAGCTATTAGTGCTGCAAGTAACGTTAACGACATTGGGAAAGCTTTTCCAGGTCAACCATCAGTAGCACACGATTCAGATTTAGATGGTTTAAAACGCTTAGCTACTGCAATGAAGAAAAATGGTGCTAAAGCTTTAGTCCAAATTCATCACGGGGGGGCGCAAGCTTTACCTAATTTAACACCAAATGGCGACGTGGTTGCACCAAGCCCAATTTCCTTAAAAAGTTTTGGACAACAAGAAGAACATCAGGCTAGAGAGATTACTTCAGAAGAAATTGAACAAACAATTAAGGACTTTGGTGAAGCAACACGTCGTGCGATTGAAGCGGGCTTTGACGGTGTGGAAATCCATGGTGCCAATCATTATCTAATACATCAGTTCGTATCTCCTTATTACAATAGAAGAAATGATGAATGGGCAGATCATATGAAATTCCCAACAGCAGTTATTGATGAAGTTTTAAAAGCTAAAGAACAATATGCGAATAATGACTTTATCGTAGGTTATAGACTTTCTCCTGAAGAAGCAGAATCGCCAGGAATATCAATGGAAATCACTGAACAATTAGTGAATACTATCACTGAAAAAGCGATTGATTATATTCACATTTCTCTTGGTGATATTCATTCTGAAACACGTGAAGGTAAATATGCGGGTCAAGAACGCTTGAAATTAATTCATGAATGGACTAATGGACGCGTGCCAGTTATAGGTATTGGCTCGGTATTTACTGCTGACGATGCCTTAGATGCGATTGAGACAACAGGCATTGAACTTGTGGCACTTGGTCGTGAAATCTTACTAGATTATAATTTTGTGAGCAAAATTAAAGAAGGTAACGAAGACGAAATTATCTCATACTTCGATCCAAAACGTGAAGACAACCATGAATTACCCCCAAATTTATGGAAACAATTCAATGAAGGTTTCTATCCATTACCACGTAAAGATGAAAATACAGATAGCAAATCTTAATATCTAGAAATAATAAATATTATAGTATGCTCCCTTAAAGTAATCAGATACTGAAAACTTTATAGGGAGTTTTTTACGCTTAATCTTAAAAAGATCAAATCTTTTAATTATCGGAAAATTTTCATTATTTTCACTTGTAAAATATTAACATAATGTGTCATTATATCTGTAAGGGCTTTTATTTAGATACACAAGTCATCGAAAGCCGATAACGTATGGCCACTAGTTTTAATATAATTTTAAACAAAGGGGAGATATTATGACTAAGTCAGAACAAATCATTGAATTAACAAACCATTATGGAGCACGTAACTATGTACCTCTACCAATCGTTGTAGCAGAAGCAGAAGGTATTTGGGTAACTGATCCTGAAGGTAATAAATATATGGATATGTTGTCAGCATATTCAGCAGTAAACCAAGGTCACCGTCATCCTAAAATTATCCAAGCGTTAAAAGATCAAGCGGATAAAGTGACATTAGTATCACGCGCCTTCCACAGTGATAACTTAGGGGAATGGTATGAAAAAATTTGTAAATTAGCAGGTAAAGACAAAGCATTACCAATGAATACAGGAGCTGAAGCGGTAGAAACTGCATTAAAAGCTGCACGTCGTTGGGCATATGATGTCAAAGGTCTTGAACCAAATAAAGCCGAAATTATTGCTTTAAATGGCAACTTCCATGGACGTACAATGGCGCCCGTATCATTATCATCTGAAGCGGAATATCAACGTGGCTACGGCCCATTACTTGACGGTTTCCGTAAAGTCGACTTCGGAGACGTAGATCAATTAAAAGAAGCTATTAATGAAAATACAGCAGCTATCTTAGTTGAGCCTATTCAAGGTGAAGCAGGCATCAACATCCCACCAGAAGGCTATTTAAAAACGATTAGAGAGTTATGTGATGAACATAATGTACTATTTATTGCCGATGAAATTCAAGCTGGTTTAGGCCGTTCAGGTAAATTATTTGCTACTGATTGGGATAACGTTAAACCAGATGTTTATATTTTAGGAAAAGCACTTGGCGGAGGTGTCTTACCAATTTCAGTAGTCCTAGCTGATAATGAAGTGTTAGATGTCTTTACACCAGGTTCACATGGTTCAACATTTGGTGGTAATCCATTAGCATGCGCAGTATCAATCGCTGCATTAGATGTTATTATCGATGAGGATTTACCAGTACGTTCACAAGAACTAGGTGAATACTTCAAATCTGAATTACAAAAAATTAATCATCCAGCAATTAAAGAAGTTCGTGGTCGCGGTCTCTTTATTGGTGTGGAATTACATGAAAGTGCAAGACCGTTCTGTGAAGCTTTAAAAGAAAAAGGCTTATTATGTAAAGAAACACACGATACGGTGATTCGTTTTGCACCTCCTTTAGTTATTTCTAAAGAAGAATTAGACGATGCATTAGACAGAATTAGAAGCGTATTTAAATAAGTTCAAAAAGTTGTAACATTCATTTTGAAAACCCTTTAAAAAGCAAAGACATGTGTTACAATATGTATGAAAGCGAAATCATTTGTTAAAAAAGAGGCGAAAGTGATCATGACTGAGAATAATAATTTAGTGACTTCTACACAAAGTATTATTAAAGAAGCATTACACAAATTGGGATTTGACGATGGTATGTATGATTTAATCAAAGAACCATTAAGATTCTTACAAGTTCGCATCCCAGTGCGTATGGATGACGGAACAGTTAAAACATTTACTGGTTATCGTGCACAACATAACGATGCAGTAGGTCCTACTAAGGGTGGGGTTCGTTTCCACCCAGAAGTAGATGAAGAAGAAGTTAAAGCATTATCTATGTGGATGACTTTAAAATGCGGTATCGTTAACTTACCATACGGTGGTGGTAAAGGTGGTATCGTATGTGACCCACGCCAAATGAGTATTCATGAAGTAGAACGTTTATCACGTGGCTACGTGCGTGCAATTTCTCAATTCGTAGGGCCAACTAAAGATATTCCAGCACCAGATGTATTTACAAACTCTCAAATTATGGCTTGGATGATGGACGAATATAGTGTATTAGATAAATTTAACTCACCAGGCTTTATTACAGGTAAACCAATCGTATTAGGTGGTTCACAAGGACGTGACCGTTCAACTGCACTAGGTGTAGTTATCGCAATTGAACAAGCCGCTAAACGTAGAGGTAAAGAAATTAAAGGTTCTCGTGTAGTTATCCAAGGCTTTGGTAACGCAGGTAGTTTCCTTGCTAAATTCTTATACGATATGGGTGCAAAAGTAGTTGGTATTTCTGATGCATATGGCGCTTTACACGATCCAGAAGGTTTAGATATCGATTACTTATTAGATCGTCGTGATAGTTTCGGTACTGTAACAAACTTATTTGATGAAACAATTTCTAATAAAGAATTGTTCGAATTAGATTGTGATATCTTAGTACCAGCAGCGATTTCTAACCAAATCACTGAAGATAATGCACATGAAATTAAAGCAGATATCGTAGTTGAAGCCGCTAATGGACCAACAACACCTGCTGCAACACGTATTTTAACTGAACATGGCATTTTATTAGTACCAGACGTATTAGCAAGTGCAGGTGGCGTAACAGTGTCTTACTTCGAATGGGTACAAAATAACCAAGGTTATTATTGGTCAGAAGAAGAAGTAAACGAAAAATTACGCGAAAAATTAGTAGATGCGTTTGATACGATTTACGAATTAGCACAAAATAGAAAAATTGATATGAGATTAGCAGCCTACATCGTTGGTATTAAACGTACTGCTGAAGCAGCACGTTACCGTGGTTGGGCATAAGATATAGTTAGTAGTAGGAGAGCGACAGAAATCTAATGTGGTTATAAAGATTTCATCGGACTCGTTCAGTAAGTGGGATTGAGACATTTATATAGTGTCTCAATCCTTTTTTGATTTTGAAAAAAGTAAACTAATTAGATGTATAGTAATGAAATGCTAAATTGACTTTGATTGAATATGGAAGAAATTAATTTAATCGCTACACCGACTATAAGTATAATGCCTGCTTTTCTGCCGCCTAAATAATGTGTTAATAATAAAGCTATAAATGGAAGTACAGAATTAGTTGAGGTGTTCTGTATAAACATTATCAGTAATCGTAATTTAACATTTGGTTGTAATTTCATAAGCTGTCTCTCCATTCATAACCTTGCTAATATAAGATTATGTTTAAATATACAAAACCCCTATGCACACTACTAGAGTATGATAGGGGTTTTGGTTACTTATCTTGTAAGATATGTTCTGCTACTTCTAGTTGGTGTCGTACTGCATCCTGGCCAGTGGAACCGTAGCTCTTTCTACGATTCAGGCAACTTTCAGGTTTTAAATAATCATAGACATCTGTATCAATTTGCTCGTTTAATTCTTGATAACGCTCTAGCGGTATATCTAATAAATAAATACCTTGTTGAATACATTCGAAGACAATTTTACCAACGATTTCATGTGCTTTTCTGAATGGGACATTTTTAGCAACTAAATAATCTGCCAACTCAGTCGCATTTGAAAAGTCTTGATGTACCGTTTCGTTTAAACGATCCGTATTAACAGTCAATGTATCTAACATACCTTCAAATATACGTAATGAACCTTTAACCGTACGTACAGAATCGAATAAACCTTCTTTGTCTTCTTGTAAATCTTTATTATATGCGAGTGGTAAACCCTTCAATGTCATAAGCATGCTCATCAAATAACCAGTTGTGCGTCCGACTTTACCACGAATTAATTCAGCCATATCTGGATTCTTTTTCTGTGGCATAATCGATGAGCCTGTAGAGAACGCATCAGATAAAGTGATGAATTTAGCTTCGTCAGTAGACCAAAAGATAATTTCTTCTGCAAAGCGTGATAAATGTATCATTGTAAGTGAAATATTATGCAATGTTTCAATAATGTAATCACGGTCACTCACAGCATCTAAACTATTTTCATAAATATAATCAAATTCTAGAAGTTGTTGTGTCTCATGACGATCGATAGGGTGCGTTGTACCGCTAAGTGCTGCTGCTCCTAGTGGTGAAATGTTGATACGTTTCATACTATCTTCAAAACGAGAATAGTCACGTTCAAGCATCCAGAAGTACGTCATAATATGATGCGCAAAGGAAATAGGTTGCGCACGTTGAAGGTGTGTATAACCTGGCATAATTGTATCAACATGAGATTGCGCAAGTTCTAAAATTGATGCTTGGAATGAACGTATTAAAGTTTGAATGCCTTGAACTTCTTTTTTTACGTATAAATGTAAATCAGTCGCTACTTGGTCATTTCTACTACGACTTGTATGCAATTTACCACCTGCATCACCGATACGTTGAATCAGTTCATGTTCAATATTTAAATGAATATCTTCAAGGGATTTTTTGAATTCTAGCTTATTATTATGAAAATCTTGTTGTATTGCTTTTAAACCATCAATGATAGCATCTTTATCGTCGTTAGTAATGATATGTTGGTGCGCTAACATCGTGGCATGGGCAATACTGCCTTGGATATCTTCATCCAACAACGTTTGGTCGAATTCGATGGACGCGTTAAATTCATCCACCCAGTCTTCAGGTTGTTGTTGAAATCGACCTCCCCATGCTTTATCACTCATTACTATAACCTCCGTGTAATTGTGCATTTACTTGAGTAGGTAAACCGTAAATATCAATAAATCCTACTGCAGCTGATTGATTAAATGCATCTTCTTTTGTATACGTTGCTAATTTTTCATCATATAACGTATATGGTGATTTTCTACCATTTACAATAGCGTTACCTTTGAATAATTTAATTCTCACATCACCTTCGACGTGTTTTTGCGTACTATCAATAAATAGTTTTAAGCTATCTGTTAAAGGTGAGAACCACAAACCATTATATGTTTGTTCGGCAAATTGTTTTTCAATCACTGGTTTGAAGTGCGCAATATCTTTAGTTAGCGTTAATGTTTCTAAAGCTTTATGTGCTTTTAGAATGACTTCTGCCCCAGGTGTTTCATAAATTTCACGAGATTTAATACCTACGAGACGGTTTTCAACATGGTCAATACGTCCAATTCCATGTTTACCAGCTAATTCGTTTAACGTTAAGATTAATTGATCTAAGTCATAATCTTTGTTGTTAAGTTTTACCGGTATGCCTTCTTTAAATGAAAGGATAATTTCATCCGGTGTATCTGGTGTATCTTCTAATTCGGCAGTTAGATCATATGCATCTTTAGGAGGTGCTGCATATGGATCTTCTAAGATACCACATTCGTTGGCACGGCCCCATAAGTTTTGGTCGATTGAATATGGAGAGTCATAATTTATGCCTACTGGGATATTGTGTTTAAGGGCATAATCAATTTCTTCTTCACGACTCCAACCCCATTCTCTTACTGGCGCAAATGCTTTAAGGTTAGGATTTAATGCTTTGATAGCAACTTCGAAACGTACTTGGTCATTACCTTTACCAGTACAACCATGTGCAATACCGACAGAATTCGTTTTTTCAGCAATTTCGACTAATTTTTTAGCGATAAGAGGACGTGATAATGCTGAAACGAGTGGGTAGCTATTTTCATACATTAAATTACCTTTAATAGCGTAACTTACATAATCATCACTAAATTCTTTTGTAGCATCGATAATATGACATTCAACTGCGCTCATATCCAATGCTTTTGAATGAACGACGTCTAAGTCTTTACCTTCACCTACATCTAAACAAACAGCTACCACATCGTAACCTTTATCAATAAGCCATTTAACGGCTACACTTGTGTCTAATCCACCTGAATATGCTAATACGATTTTCTCGTTCATATTGTCACCTCATTATTTTTCTGAAAATTATTATAAATTTATACTAACAGATATGTAATGAAAATAAAACCATTATTTTACATAAATATACAAAAAATTATTCGAGCGTAAAATATTTTTAAATGTTATAAATAGCTTAATTTGGAGAAAATTAGGTTATTGTAGCTTTTTTGAGTATTAATAAATTATTCATTTTCAAAAAATAAAAAATGGCTAAAAATTGTCTATATTATATAGAAATATGTGAATTTATAATCATGTCAATTGAATAGAGAACATAAAGTTAGTAGAATTAAGTTAATAAGGATATACAGGAGGCTTTTAAATGACTCACATTCAATTAGATTATGGCAAAACTTTAGAATTTTTTGGGCAACATGAACTTGATCAACAAAAAGATATTGTTAAAACTATCCATAAAACAATCCATGAAGGAACTGGTGCAGGTAACGATTTCTTAGGATGGGTTGATTTACCTGAAGACTACGATAAAGAAGAATTTTCAAGAATTGTAGAAGCGTCTAAACGTATTAAATCCAATTCAGATGTATTAGTTGTTATTGGAATTGGTGGTTCATACCTAGGTGCACGTGCAGCGATTGAAATGTTGACTTCTTCATTCCGTAACAGCACTGAATACCCTGAAATTGTCTTTGTGGGTAATCATTTATCTTCTAGCTACACACAAGAATTAGTTGACTATTTAGCAGATAAAGACTTTTCAGTGAACGTAATTTCTAAATCAGGTACGACTACTGAACCAGCAGTTGCATTTAGATTGTTTAAACAATTAGTAGAAGACAAATATGGTAAAAAAGAAGCGAAAGAACGTATTTTCGCGACTACTGATAAAGCGAAAGGTGCTTTAAAACAATTAGCTGATAATGAAGGCTATGAAACGTTTGTAGTGCCTGATGATGTTGGCGGACGTTATTCTGTCTTAACAGCAGTAGGTTTATTACCAATTGCAACGGCGGGTATTAATATTGAATCAATTATGATCGGTGCTAACAAAGCACGTAAAGAACTTGCATCTGATAATTTAGATGAAAATATTGCATATCAATATGCTACTATCCGTAACATTTTATATAGCAAAGGTTATACTACTGAAATGTTAATTAACTACGAGCCTTCAATGCAATATTTCAACGAATGGTGGAAACAATTATACGGCGAATCTGAAGGTAAAGATTTCAAAGGCATCTATCCATCAAGTGCTAACTATACAACTGATTTACATTCATTAGGTCAATATGTTCAAGAAGGACGTCGCTTCTTATTTGAAACAGTTGTGAAAGTAAATAATCCTAAACATGACATTACGATTGAAGAAGATAGTGATGATTTAGATGGATTAAATTATTTAGCAGGTAAAACGATTGATGAAGTTAATACAAAAGCCTTCGAAGGTACATTATTAGCCCACACTGATGGTGGCGTTCCTAACGTAGTAGTCAATATTCCACGTTTAGACGAAGAAACATTCGGTTATGTGGTTTACTTCTTTGAATTAGCTTGTGCGATGAGTGGCTATCAATTAGGTGTTAATCCATTTAACCAACCAGGTGTTGAAGCATATAAACAAAATATGTTTGCTTTATTAGGTAAACCTGGATATGAAGATAAGAAAAAAGAATTAGAAGATCGTTTATAAGTTTAAATAAATGAATATACTTTAGAATTTTAAAGTCGGTATGGATGAAATTCCATATCGACTTTTTGAGTTTTATACGTTTATATTAAATCTAAGGTATAAATTTGAACTACTACCTGTGACTGATTTATTAAGTTTATGGTAGATTTATATAGTAAACAGTGTAAAATATTTCTATGAAACAATGATTGTTATTAATTTAGGAAGGATTTGATGTTACAGTGTTTCATCAAATTGAACAATGGTTTAACTTGCTACAAGATTTAGGATATTTCGCAGGCTTTATATTGCTTTATTTTAGAGCCATTGTACCCGTACTTCCCTTAACGTTATACGTTATTTTGAATGTTCATGCATATGGGTTTTTAGTAGGAACTATCATCAGTTGGTTAGGGATTGTAGCAGGGACGTTTACAGTCTTTTTCTTTTGCCGGAAATTTGTAAACGCTAAATTTATGCAACAAATTAGAACACGTAAATCTGTTGAAAGATTGATACATTTTATAGATAGACAAGGATTATTGCCAATATTTATATTGATGTGCTTTCCTTTTACCCCGAATACTCTAGTTAATTTCGTGGCGAGTTTATCTCACATTAAAGCGAAGTATTATTTTGTGATTTTACTCGTTTCAAAATTAATTTCTATTACTTTTATAGCGGTGATGGGAAGAAGTGTAACTACATTTTTTACACATCCTATTAGAGCGATTACGCTAGTTTTAATTACCATTGCATTATGGTTTGTTGGGAAAAAAGTTGAACGCCACTTTATGGGCATTAACAAGGAGTGACATAGTGCGTCGAATAATCAAACTACTTATAACTATTGTACTAGCTATATTATTTGTGTTGTTTATCCAAACATTCATTATTAGAGGTGGTATTGTTCCTAATAATGAAATGGCTTCTACCTTGAATAAAGGCGATCGCGTTATAGTCAATAAAATCAAGGTGACTTTTAATTTATTGAATGATGGGGATATTATTATGTATCGTCAAAATAATAACCTTCATTTTAGTAGAATTATAGGAAAGCCTGGCGAATCGATTGAAGTAAGAGATGGCAAATTATATAGAGATGATAGACAAGTTAATAAAAATTATGCTAAAAATAGAGATATTAATAATTTTGCATTGCGTGATATAGATGAAGCTGACGGAGATATTATACCGCCAAATTCATATTTTGTGTTAAACGATAATGGTAATGAAAAAAGTGATTCTCGTACATATGGACTCATTGACGAAAAAGACATCGTGGGAGATGTGAGTTTAAAGTATTATCCATTTAAGGAATTTACCTATCAGTTTAATAAGTAGATGAGGTGTTAAGTTTGAAGAAAGAAATAATCGAATGGATTGTCGCTATAGCAATAGGTTTATTACTTGTATGGGTAATGATAAACTTTGTCGCTAAATCGTATACAATAAAGGGCGACTCAATGGATCCGACTTTAAAAGACGGCCAACATGTGATGGTTAATATCTTAGGTTATAAAGTAGGCGATGTTAAAAAGGGCAATGTCATTGTCTTTCATGCAAATAAAAGCGATGATTATGTAAAACGTGTAATTGGCGTACCTGGGGACAACGTAACTTATAAAGACGATAAACTTTATATTAACGGTAAGAAAATTAAAGAACCTTACTTAGACTATAATGAGAAACGTAAACAGGGTGAATATATTACTGGTTCATTTGAAACTAAAGATTTACCAAATGCTAATTCAAACTCAAATGTTATTCCTAAAGGTAAATATTTAGTACTTGGAGATAATCGTGAAGTGAGTAAAGACAGTCGTGCATTCGGTTTGATTGATAAGGACCAAATAGTAGGTAAAGTTTCATTTAGATTTTGGCCATTAAGTGATTTTAAATTTAATTTTAACCCGGATAATGATAAATAGAATAATTTGGATATGTGGTTTTAAAGTAATTATGAATAGTGGGGATTGGATATAGAAATTCAAGTTTGAATTCTAGTCCAATCCCTTTTTATAACTTTGTAAAATTATAATGATAAAACTTTTTAAGAACATATGTTCTATGATAAAATAGTTTCAAAGGAGTGTGGGGAAGAATGGAATTAAATACATATCTTGGTAGAGCGGGGACAGGCAAATCCCACTATATGATTGAAAATATTAAACAGCAAATGAAAAAAGATCCTTTAGGAGATCCAATCATTTTAATTGCACCTACACAAAGTACGTTTCAATTAGAGCAATCATTTGTAAATGACAAAGAGTTAAATGGTAGCTTAAGAACGGAAGTACTCCACTTCGAACGTTTAAGTTATAGGATTTTTCAAGAAATTGGAGGATTAACTGAAGAACGATTAACGCAAGCAGCTACAGAGATGATGATATATAATCTTGTTCAACAACATAAGTCAGAGTTAAAACTGTACAAATCCCAAGTGAATTATTATGGATTTAGTGAGAAGTTAACTGAGCAAATACAAGATTTTAAAAAATATTCAGTAACACCAGACCATTTACAAGCCTTTTTACAAGAAAATGAAATTCAAACAAGAACGCGCCATAAATTAGAAGACATCTCTCTGATTTATCATTACTTTGAAGAGCGTATTAACGATAAATTTATTACTGCAGAAGATAGTTTAAATCATTTTATTGAAATTATGCATCAATCAGAGTGGATTAAACGTGCTGAAATCTACATAGATGGTTTCCATAACTTTTCGACATTAGAATATCAAATTATTAAAGCATTCGTTCAAAATGCTAAACAAGTTACCGTACTTTTAACAACAGATGGTAATGAAGACCCGTTTAGTTTGTTTAGAAAACCGTCAGAAGTACTTACACATTTACAAGAGATAGCTAATGACTTAGGTATTACCTTAAACCGTCAATATTTTAGAAAACAATATCGTTTTAATAATAAAGATTTACTCCAATTAGAACAGCAATTTGATGCGTTGCAAGTGACACCTAAAGCTCATGAAGGTAATATCAAAATTTTAGAATCTTCAAATATGCGAGAAGAAGTCAATGAAATAGCGCGTCAAATTATTAAAGATACTCGTGATGAGCATTATAGATACCAGGATATTGCAATTTTGTATCGTGATGAAACATACGCATATCTGTTTGATTCAGTGTTACCCCAATATAATATCCCGTTTAATATTGATACTAAAAAATCTATGACACATCATCCAATTATGGAGATGGTTCGTTCGCTTTTAGAAGTTATTCAAACAAATTGGAATATCAGTCCAATGATGCGTTTATTTAAAACGAATATCTTGTCACATCAATTTAAAGATAGCGATTATTTAATTGATTTACTGGAGAATTTTGTCGTTGAAAGGGGCATTTATGGTAAGCGCTGGTTAGACGAACAATTATTTAGTGTAGATAATTTCACTAAAATGGGACGCAAAGAACATAAACTTTCAGAAGAAGAGCGTGAAACATTTGAACAAGTGGTTAATTTGAAAGTTGATGTTATAGATAAAATATTAAGTTTCGAAAAAGCTATGAACAATGCTTCGAATGTAAAAGGCTTTGCGACGGCTTTCTATGAGACTATGGAGTCCTTTGATTTACCGAAATATTTGATGGCTAAGCGAGATCAACTTGATGTGGATGGTTATCATGAAGAAGCGGAAGAAATTGATCAAATTTGGAACGGTCTAATTCAAATATTAGATGATTTAGTTACTGTATTTGATGAAGAAGAAATGACGCTTAAACGCTTTTTAGAGGTATTTGATATTGGGCTAGAGCAACTTGAATTTGTGATGATTCCACAAACGCTTGATCAAGTAAGTATTGGTACAATGGATTTAGCGAAAGTTGATAATAAAAAGCATATTTATATGGTGGGAATGAATGATGGCGCTATGCCACAACCCGTATCTTCATCAAGCTTGATTACTGATGAAGAAAAGAAAATATTTGAGCAACAAGCACAAGTCGAATTAAGTCCGACTGCTGATATTTTACAAATGGATGAAGCGTTTGTATGTTATATCGCTATGACACGCGGGTGTGACCGTGTAACATTTTCTTATAGTTTGATGGGAGTACAAGGTGACGACAAAGAGAAGAGTCCTTTCCTTAATCAAATTGAAGAGTTGTTTAATGGCCTTGAAGTAACAAATATACACTATATTCATAATTCACAACCATTAACATTGATGGAACATCCACATCAAACAAAAGTTGCATTATTCGAAGCTTTAAAAGCTTGGCTCGAAGATGAAGCGGTAGCAGAAACATGGCTAGATGCATATCAGGTTATGCGTGATAACGATGATTTAAACGACGGGTTAACTTACTTATTAACCTCTCTTACCTACGACAACGAAACTATTCAACTAGGTGAACAATTAGCTACGTCACTATACGGTACAACGATTAATGCTAGTGTATCGCGTTTTGAAGGTTATAATGATTGTCCATTTAAGCACTATGCAAATTACGGTTTACGCTTAAATGAGCGTACGAAGTATAAGCTTGAAAATTTTGATTTAGGAAATATATTCCACACAGCATTAAAATATATATCCGACAAAATAGAAGGCGATTTTAGACATCTAGATAATAAAAAAATTCACGCTTTAACTGTCGAAGCGTTAGAAAATGTGTTGCCACATGTTCAGTTTAATTTAATGGACTCGAATGCTTATTATCGTTATGTCTCTAAACGTATTGGAGTAATAGTTGAAAGTACGCTTAAAGCACTTCGCTATCAAAACGAAAATACCAAATTTAGACCTCAACGATTTGAAACAGGATTTAGAAAGACACCACGTAATGAGGAAGAACTAATAGCACAACCTCTTATTACTAAACAGGGGATTCCAATTAATATACGTGGTCAAATTGACCGCATTGATGCTTATACGAAAGACAATATAAGCTATGTTAATATCGTTGATTATAAATCCTCAGATACTAGCGCTAAGCTAGATTTGAAAAAAGTATATTATGGTAAGCAAATGCAGATGATGACGTATATGGATGTAGCATTACAAAATGCACAACGTTTAGGTCTTACTGAAGAAATAAAACCGGGCGGACTACTTTATTTCCATGTCCATGATGAACGACTCAAGTTTGATTCATGGGGAAAAATGAAAGATGATGCTTTAGAAGAAAATAATTTAAATAAAGCTTTTCTCAAAAAATATAAATTACGTGGATTAGTTAATAGTGATATGGACGTTGTCGATGCGTTGGATATTCGATTGGATGATACACCTCGATCAGATATTGTGCCTGTAACATTGAAAAAAGACGGTAACTTTTCGACTAGAGATAGTAGCGTAGCAGATGAAACAACAATTCATAAATTTATAAAACACAATAAAGACAACTTTATAGAAACGGCATCAAATATTTTAGACGGCCATACAGAAGTTGCGCCACTTAAATTTGATAATAGATTACCATGTGAATTTTGTAGTTTTAAGTCGGTCTGTCATGTAGATAACCTTATTGATAATAAAAACTATCACTATGTAGATGAATCGATAGATCCGATACAAGCAATTCAAGACGTAGAGTTAGAAAGCGGTGAAAATGATGAATAATATACCAGTTAAACCACCAGAGGCACAATGGACGGATGCCCAATGGCAGAGTATCTATGCGAACGGGCAAGATACGCTTGTGGCTGCCGCAGCTGGCTCAGGTAAAACGGCTGTTTTAGTAGAACGTATTATTCAAAAAATTATTAGAGATGAAATAGATGTTGATAAATTATTAGTAGTAAGCTTTACCAACTTAAGTGCTCGAGAGATGAAACATCGTGTTGACCAACGTATTCAACAAGCATCAATCGACGACCCAAGTAATGAGCATCTCAAAAATCAACGTATAAAAATTCATCAAGCTCAAATTTCAACCTTACACAGTTTTTGTTTGAAAATTATTCAACAACATTATGATGTGATTGACCTTGATCCTAACTTTCGTACTATAACTGATATGGAGAATGAATTATTATTAGATCAATCTATTGATGAAGTTCTAGAAACACATTATGAAGATCCTGCCGTGGAGTTCGTAACGTTAGTAGAGCAACTTTCTAATGACCGTAACGATGAAAACTTTCGTAGAATATTAAAAAACTTTTATAAATTTAGTATCGCTAATCCTTCTCCATATGAATGGTTAGATCGTTTGGTTAAGCCTTATGAAGATGAAGAGATGTATCAATTATTGCTAAACGAATTGTCTAATATAGCTAATGTTCAAATTACGGCAGCTTATGATGCACTAAGAGAAGCGGAAAGTCTCTTATTAAGCTGTAATGCCGTTGAAAAACATATTGATGTAGTTAAGACTGAAAGAGCTTTTTGTGAAAAAGTAATAGAAGGTGGCTTGCTTAATAAAGAAATATTAATTGAACATGAACCAAGTAAATTTCCAATGATGTCTGCCAAAATAAAAAAAGAAAATGATAATGATGAGTTATTAGAAAATATTAAAGAATTCTATAAGAGTTATAGAAATAAAGTCATTGATGTAAAAAATGAATACTTCATGCGTTCGACTGAAGATTTAAAACAAGATATGCGTAAGTTAGTTCCGAGAGTGCAATATCTTATACGTGTAGTTAAAGATATTATTGAGACATTTGGCCACAAAAAACGTAATAGAAATGTATTAGATTTTTCTGATTATGAACAATTTGCATTGCAGATTTTAACAGATGAACAAGGCAACCCATCTTCAATTGCACAAGATTACCGTCGCCAATTTGAAGAAATACTCATTGACGAATATCAAGATACCAACCAAGTTCAAGAAGCTATTATTTCAAAGATTAAGCGTGGAGATGAATCCAACGGTAACTTATTTATGGTAGGAGATGTTAAGCAATCGATCTATAAATTTAGACAGGCCGATCCTACATTATTTATGGGTAAGTACAATAGATTTGAAAAAGACAATGACGGTACTGGATTGCGTATTGATTTATCTAAGAACTTTCGTTCAAGACAAGAAGTACTCTATACTACTAATTATCTTTTTAATCATATGATGGATAAAGAGGTAGGAGAAATTGATTATGACGCTGATGCTCGTTTATATTATGGTGCTACTCAATACTCACAAAAGAGAATGCCATTTGAATTACATGCATTAGTGAAGTCGGAAGATGTCTCACTTGATAAAGATAAAAAAGAGCAAGAAGCATATTACATTGTTGAACAGGTCAAACATATTTTAGAAGAGCAAGAAGTTTATGATATGAAGACAGGTAGGCATCGCAAGCCATCTTATAAAGATATTGTGATTTTAAGTAGAGATGTGAAGAATTCACGTAATATACAGAAAGCCTTTAAGAACAGTCGTATTCCATTTCACGTTAACAGTAAAGAAGGATATTTTGATCAGACCGAAGTTCGTCTAGTCTTGTCATTTTTAAGAACAGTAGATAACCCGCTTCAAGATATCTATCTTGTTGGGTTAATGCGTTCAGTCATCTATCAATTTACTGAAGATGAATTAGCACAAATTCGTGTTACAAGTTCTAATGATGATTATTTTTATCAATCTATTATGCATTACATACAAGATGATGCATCTCCAAAAGAAGTGGTTGCGAAATTGCAGTACTTTATTAATGATTTAGAAATGTATCAAGACTATAGTCAAGACCATGCCGTGTATCAATTAATAGACAAATTTTATAATGACCATTTTGTGATTCAATATTTTAGTGGCTTAATAGGAGGGAAAGCTAGACGTGCTAACCTTTACGGGCTATTTAATAAAGCTATTGAATTCGAAAATTCAACGTTTAGAGGGTTATATCAATTTATTAGATATATCGATGAATTAATTGAACGAAATCAAGATTTTGGTGAAGAAAATGTGATAGGCCCTAATGATGATGTTGTTCGTATGATGACAGTTCACAGTAGTAAGGGACTTGAATTTCCTTTCGTCATTTATGTCGGATTGACTAAAGAATATAAAGTAAAAGAATTAGGTGCGCCACTTCTGCTTAATCAAAAATATGGACTCGGCTTGCAATATTATGATTTAGAACAAAATATTTCTTTCCCATCTCTTCTCTCGTTAATTATTAAAGAAAATGCGAAAAGAGAAATGATTTCTGAAGAGATGCGTTTGATTTATGTTGCTTTAACTCGTGCTAAAGAGCAACTAATCCTTATTGGAACAGTTGATAAAGAAGATAAATTGCTCAGTTATGAAAAGAAAACTATTTCAAATGATCTATTAGCATCACATGAACGACTTGAAGCTAAATCATCATTCGAATTAATTTTCAGTATACTAGCAAAGCATAAGTCGACATCGCTCGTTCCAGAATATCAATTTGAACGCTCAATTGAGGACTTAGAAGATAGCCTATATCCAACTGTTGACGTTAAGGTCCAACACTTTGATGACCTTGATATTGCGATAGATAATGAAGAAAGCGAGTATCGTACTATTGAAGATATTGAAACGGGTGGTTCAAACGATGATAGGTTAAAACAACAAATTAATGAACAGTTATCGTTTAAGTATCCTTTTATAAAAGATACAGAAAAGCCTTCGAAACAATCAGTATCTGAGTTGAAACGTCAATTAGAAACTGAGGAAAGTGGGACTAGCTACGAGAGAGTACGTCAATATAGAATAGGCGTTTCAACATATGAACGACCTAAGTTCCTTCGAGAAGATAAGAAACGTAAGGCTAATGAAAGAGGTACGTTAATGCATACGGTTATGCAACACTTACCATTTAAAGAAGAACGGTTAACTGAAACTGAGTTAGACGATTATATAGATAAGTTGATTGACAATCATATTATAGAAGAAGATGCTAAAAAAGATATTCAGTATGAAGAAGTTATGAGATTTATTCGAAGTGACTTGTATATGAGAATAACGCAAGCAGATAAAGTCTTTCGAGAGTTGCCATTCGTCGTTAATCAGGCAAGGGTAGATGAAATGCCAGAGGAAGATGAGGATGTATCTATTATACAAGGGATGATTGATTTGATTTTCTTAGAAGATAATCAATACTACTTTGTAGATTATAAAACGGATGCTTTTAACAGACGACGTGGTTTAACTGATGAAGAGATTGGTGTTCAACTTCGCGATAAATATAAAATTCAAATGAAATATTATAAAAACACATTAGAGACTATTTTAAAGTCTAAAGTATATGGCTATCTTTATTTCTTCCAATTTGGCCAATTGAGTATAGAAGAAGATAAATAATATATCCGTATCATGAGATATTAAAAAAAGAACATACTAAATTTCTAAAATTTCAGATAGATATATTTGTGATTTAATTATATTTAAAGTTATAATATGAACTAAGATATAGATGAGGAGTTGATACTGAATGAAATTTTTATCATTCAAATATAAAGACGCTGAATCTTACGGCGTTAAAGTTAAGCGTGAAGACGCAGTATGGGATTTGAAACAAGTTTTTGCTGAATTTGGTGAAGGAGATTTTCATCCTAAAACGTTATTAGAAGGTTTACAACAAAACCAAACGATTGATTTCCAAGAACAAGTTCGTAAAGCTGTTGTAGCTGCAGAAGATAGTGGCAAAGCTGATAATTATAAAATTGCGTTTAGTGACATTGAATTTTTACCACCAGTAACGCCTACAAATAACGTAATTGCGTTTGGTCGTAATTATCAAGATCATGCAAGCGAGTTAAACCATGAAGTACAACGCTTATATGTGTTTACTAAAGCCGCTTCATCTTTAACTGGTAGTGAATCAACAATTCCAAATCATAAAGATATCACAGACCAATTAGATTACGAAGGTGAACTAGGTATTGTAATTGGTAAATCTGGAGAAAAAATTCCTAAAGCTTTAGCATTAGACTATATTTACGGTTATACAATTATCAATGATATCACTGACCGTACTGCTCAAAATTCCCAAGATCAAGCATTCTTATCTAAAAGTTTAACTGGTGGTTGCCCAATGGGTCCATACATTGTAACCAAAGACGAATTACCAACGCCGGAAAATGTTAACATTGTCACTAAAGTGAATAATGAAATTCGCCAAGATGGTAATACGAGTCAAATGATTAACAAAATTGACGGTTTAATCGAAGAAATTTCTAAATATGTAGCATTACATCCTGGTGATATTATTGCTACAGGTACGCCAGCTGGTGTAGGTGCAGGTTTAGAACCACCTCGTTTCTTACAACCGGGTGATGAAGTTAAAGTTACAATTGACAATATCGGTACGTTAACTACGTACATTGCAGAAGACAGTGAATAATTCGAATGATTAATTTAAAGGCTGGGACATTTCTATAAATGTTTCAGTCTTTTAGTTTATGTAGTAATAGATGGAAATGAATATGAGTTAAAATCCTACTTGATTCATTTCTAGTTACTTTTAGTAGTTAGGAGAACAAAATCATTGAAGTTTCATTAGATTATTAGTGGCATTTTCTTATTTTGAAATTTTTAATCTTTATAAAAGTCGTATATGTTATGATAAATAGGTGAAATGAAATTATAAGTATTGGGGGAATTCGGTCTTGTTACATATGCATATATTAAGTTGGGTATTAACAATTGTGTTATACGTAATTGCTTTCTTACACATTTCTAAATCTCAAGGTCCAACACCTATGTTCAAACCTTTACAAATGGCGTTAAGAGTCTTTATGTTATTAACACTATTCTCAGGTTTTTGGATTTTAATTCAAGAATTTATCGCCGCTAGTCATGGTGGTGGAGGCAACCACATGCTATTAACATTGAAAATGTTATGTGGCCTTGCCGTAGTCGCACTTATGGAAGTATCGATTGCGAAAAGAAAGAAACACGAAGCAAGTCACGGTTTATTCTGGACAACCATCGTCTTAATCATTATTACAATGTTATTAGGCGTTATTCTACCTTGGGGACCACTAACGAAAATGTTTGGCCTAGGTTAGACGCATTAAAATAAACAAGTAAAAACTCGAACGTGTGAGAAACGTCCATCTAAGGATTTCCTTCTCACACGCTCGAGTTTATTTTTTGCTTTTCTGTCAAATTAGAGTGATAAAAATCGATTTGATTTAGTATAGAAGATTTTTTACAAATCGCGTGACTTATAACCTATCATATTGATTAAATCTTTAGGATGGCTATATGGTGGGGCATAAGCGACTTCAAATTCTGTAAGTTCATCAACTGTCATACCATTCATCATTGCCATTGTTAATACATCAATGCGTTTATCTACGCCTTCTTTACCTACTGCTGCAGCACGTAAAAGTTGACGATCATCTTTATTAAAGTAAACACGTAAATGTATATCACTATTTCCAGGGTAATAACCGGCATGAGCACCTGAAGTTACTTCCACCATTTTATAATCAAACTGATTTAATTCAGAAGGTTTCACACCAACACTTGAAAATGTATAATCAAAGAATTTTACAATATTTGCTCCAAGATATCCTTTAAAAGTGATGTTTTGATTGCCTGCAAATTGTTCAGCTATCACACTAGCACCACGATGAGCACCCCAAGCTAAAGGCACTTGTGCTTTTAAATCTACATGACGATAAAATGAACTAATCACATCGCCTAATGCATAAATGTTAGGTATGTTTGTTTCAAATTTGTCGTTCACAGGTATGAAACCTTTTTCATCTAACTTAATATTTGATGATTGAATAAAGTTTGAATTAGGATGTGTTCCAACACCTTCGACAATTAAGTCGTAATCTTCTTGAATACCAGATTTAAATGTCACTGTATGTCCTTCGACCTTTGTTATTTCTTCATTTAAGCGATAAGTAATATTGCGGTTATTTAATTCATCAAAGATAGCTTGATTCATATCTTGGTCCATTAGTTTATTCACACTTTCAGAACGATGAATCAATGTCACATCTAAGCCACGATGATAAAGATTCTCCAACACTTCTAATGAAATATAGCCGGCACCTACAACTAGTGCTTTTTTAGCTTGATGTTTATTAATATATTGATCAATAGCATCGGTATCTTCCATATTTCTTAAAGTGAATATCATGTCGCTTTCGAAACCTAAAGTATTAGCGCTAGCGCCAGGACTTAATATTAATTTATCGTAAGTTTCTTCAAATTTCTCATTAGTTTGGCGATTTAATACGGTTACAGTTTGTTTGCTATCGTTAATTTCAATTACTTCATGATATGTTTTCACTGTAATATCTTTTTTATTTTTAAACGTTTCTGGGGTGATTGGTAGGAGTTTATCTCGTTCTGTAATAACTTGACCGATATAGTAAGGTAAGCCACAATTGGCAAAACTCATATCGCGATCCTTTTCAAAAATTATAATTTCGCTTTCTTTATCAAGACGACGTATTTGGCTGGCACAAGTAGCGCCACCTGCGACTGCTCCGACGACTATAATCTTATTCATATACAATCCTCCATAATTATCTATCATTAAAAAGAGGTGAGCGTGCATATTAGTTAAAGTGTTATTCTCACCTCTAGAACTTGGTTTATCCTTTGTAAGGTATATTAAGTTTAAAGAAATCGTTAAGATAACGGCCGATGCCATCTTCATTGTTAGAAAATGTAATGTGGTTAGCAATATGTTTCAATTCATCAAGACCGTTCTCCATTGCGATACCATATTTAGCATATTTAATCATTTCAATATCATTATCTTCATCGCCGAATGCAATAATACGAGATGAATCAATATTCAAGTAATCTTTTACATGGTCGATACCTCGTGCTTTACTTATGCCACGTTTGACGATTTCAATAACCGGGAACGGAGCGCCCCAACGACGATGTTCAATATTTTCCGCATAAAAACGCGTCAACATTTGTTTAAGACGAGGAATATTAACTTCTTCTGCTTCTACTAAGATAGAAGTTGGCGCTTCATTTAAACCTTCCAGTAGATTACCTGTTTCTAT
The DNA here is from genome assembly GCF_002902625.1 of Staphylococcus devriesei. Classification (GTDB taxonomy): domain Bacteria; phylum Bacillota; class Bacilli; order Staphylococcales; family Staphylococcaceae; genus Staphylococcus; species Staphylococcus devriesei. The sequence goes on along the minus strand of NZ_PPRG01000031.1, from coordinate 27,031 downwards.
TTTAGGATTGCCCATTGAGAAGCCTTCAAAGAGGCGGGGGTCATGACTATTAATAAATACATGATCTCGAACTTCAGCAATAATGTTAGTAACATTTGCTTTTTGAAGCATTTCTATCATATTTCTAGCTAAATCAACGTCTAATACTTCATGAGTTGTTTCGAAATCATCTGATTTTGGATGATGGACATAGGCACCATTAAAATTGACAATTGGCGTATTCATATCTAGTTCGTGATAGTAAATTTGACTAGCACGGTATGGGCGACCAGTTGCAATCATAATTTGATGGCCTTGTTTTTTCAATGTTGTTAAAACTTGTTTTGTATAAACATTAATTTCTTTATCATCATTTAATAACGTTCCGTCTAAATCTAGACAAATTAAATAAGGTTCCATAAGTTTCTCCTTGTTACTTTTCATCAATTTTCTTATTTAGTTGTATCATAGCATTTTATTGGCGTTTTGTCGGATATTTGATATATTAGTGTAAGATAAGTATTGAGAGGTGATACTAATGGAAGAGGCTTTAAAAGACAGTATCCTAGGTGCGCTTGAAATGGTAATTGACCCTGAATTAGGAATTGATATTGTTAATTTAGGTTTAGTATATAAAGTGAATGTAGATGATGATGGTATATGTACAGTTGAAATGACATTAACATCAATGGGTTGTCCACTTGGACCCCAAATCATCGACCAGATTAAAACGGTATTAGCAGAAATTCCTGAGATTCAGGATACAGAAGTCAATATTGTTTGGAATCCACCTTGGAATAAAGACATGATGTCAAGATACGCTAAAATAGCTTTAGGCGTAGGTTAAGCTATCACTATATAAACAATAGTACACACTTTCGTTGTGCTATTGTTTTTATTTTTAGAAAAAAATTATAATTATCTCCTCTAAATAAAAATAGCACGTGACAAAGTGACCTATTAACATGACATAATTGTAATACAATTTGAATTTGATTATGCGTTATACTAAAATACATAAGACTTATATTGATTAAATTTAACATAGATTATAGAGTGAATTATTTTCATTCATATTGTTAATCATCGGCTCTCGTTTTATCATGATTTTCAACACTTTTATATTTAATGAATTTATTTGAAATTTATTATTATAGGGAAAGAATGTGAACAATGACACAGGAATTAAAAAGAGGGAAGCATCGCAAAACGAAAATGCGTTATATGCCTGGCTTAGATGGCTTAAGAGCTATTGCTGTGTTAGGTATCATCATCTATCATCTCAATAGAAGATGGCTAACGGGCGGCTTCATAGGCGTAGATACATTTTTTGTCATTTCGGGATACTTAATTACAAGTTTACTATTAAAGGAATACGAAGAAAAAGGAATTATTAATCTTAGACAATTTTGGATACGACGAATTAAACGATTACTTCCAGCAGTTGTCACGCTCTTAATGGTAGTCGGCATTGCTACATTAATCTTTGAGCCACAACAAATTGTACGGGTGAAGCACGATATTCTAGCAGCGTTATTTTACGTCTCAAACTGGTGGTATATTGCTAAAGATGTAAATTACTTTGAACAATTTTCGTTTATGCCTTTAAAACACTTATGGTCACTTGCAATAGAAGAACAGTTTTATTTATTCTTTCCATTCGTGTTAGTTATTTTATTATTAACAATTAAAAAATATCGAAATGTTACCCTGATCTTTTGGATTATTTCGCTTGTTTCATTATTAGCGATGGTAATTATTTCACAACCTAATATTGGCTATTCACGTGTGTACTTCGGAACAGACACACGCTTACAAACATTATTACTCGGTGTAATTTTAGCGTTTATATGGCCACCTTTTAAGCTGAAAGCAAACCCTCCAGTTGTCTTACAGCGTGCTATCGATGGCATAGGAATTATAGGATTAATTACATTAATTCTTCTGTTCTTTACAGTCAGTGATAGTAGCGCTTGGATTTATAACGGTGGTTTTTATTTAATATCAGGAATGACATTATTTGTTATTGCAAGTGTTGTTCATCCAACGAGCTTATTAGCTAAATTAATTGGGAATCCAGTCTTTGTCTATATTGGGCAACGTTCATATAGTTTATACTTATGGCACTTTGCAGTTATCAGTTTTATACATATCCATTTCATAGATGGTCAGATACCAGCCTATGTGTATATAGTTGATATTATATTAACTGTCTTATTTGCCGAGTTATCTTACCGCTATGTTGAAACACCATTTAGAAAAGAAGGGTTTAAAGCATTTTCATTCAATCGATTACAACGTCCTAAATTCATTAGAACAATTGTGGCTATTGTCGTAGCTCTACCGTTATTATTGATATTTGTTGGGGTATTTGACCGTTTTGGAAAAGATGAAATTGACAACAAGGCAAATTCATTTAATACAGAAGAAGTAGATAAATATTTGGTAAGAATGATGCCTGGCGAAAACATTCATCTTGATGGTTCAACAAGTGAAAGCAAGACTAAAGACCAAGTTGATACTAACATTAGTCCATTATTAATAGGTGATTCGGTAATGGTAGATATTGGTGAAACATTCAAATCACGAGCACCTAAAGCAACTATCGATGGTAAGGTTGGACGTCATTTACAAGAAGCTTTAACTATAGCTAGTAATTATTCAAATTATAATAAACCATCAGATCAAGTGGTATTAGAACTTGGAACAAATGGGGACTTCTCCGAAGATGAGTTGAATCAACTTATTAGTAAATTTGGAGATGCTCAAATCTATTTAGTGAATACACGTGTACCACGTGACTGGCAAGATGATGTTAATAAACATCTTGCTAATGCTACTAAAAAGCATAAAAACGTTACATTAGTTGACTGGTATAAACGTTCAGAAGGACATTCTGAATATTTCGCATCAGATGGTATTCATTTAGAAAATAGTGGCGTTCGAGCATTGTCAGATGAAATTATTAAGACAATCAAAAATAATAAGAAAAATAAATAAAAGTGACTAGGGAAAATGTACTGAACCCCAAAAGTTGTACCGCTTTTAAGTGCTTTTTCTAGTCGAGTCTAATCAAGTTTTGTAGGAGCAAGGCAACGAAATCTGAAAAATTTAATTCGATTTCAGTCTTGCTCTTATTTTTAATTATAAAATGTTTGACCATAATATCTGAAAATATCAATAAGTTTGATGTTTAAAATAAGTGTAAGCGTGATAAATATTTTAAGTAATAGTAATTAAAATGTTGTCATAGTAGGCTTTGGGCTTTGGACAAATTAACTTAAAAAGTTAAGTATAATTGTTGCTTAATAGTCAAATAGGGATTATAATATATTTAAGGTCAAAGAAAGTCAAAGTCAAAAAAGAAGTATTTGGCCTGGCTCTTATCAAATAAGTAGGGGTGACAAATGTGGATATTAATCAAATGACATATACCGTTCAAAGTGCTTTACAAAAGGCAGTTGAACTTAGTAAAGAACATGAATTACAAAACATTGAAGTTGAAGCCATATTAAAAGGCACATTAGATGAAAGTGATAGTTTATTTAAAAGTATATTAGAACGTGCAAATATCGATACTGAAGAATTAAATCAAGCTTACACTAATAAATTAAAAAATTATCCTTCAGTACAAGGTGATAATGTTCAATATGGACAATATATTAGTCAAAAAGCAAATGAGTTATTAAATAAAGCAGAATCGTATATGAATGATTACGAAGATCAATATATTTCAATGGAACATATCTTGCGTGCTGCAATGGACATTGATGAAACAACTCAACAATATGTCGGAAATAAAGCGGAAGTTGTTAAAGAAATTATTACTAAAGTTAGAGGGGGAAATCATGTGACTTCACAAAATCCAGAAGTAAACTATGAAGCATTAGAAAAATATGGCCGTGACTTAGTAGAAGAAGTTCGCCAAGGCAAAATGGACCCTGTTATCGGTAGAGATGAAGAAATTCGCAATACGATTAGAATTTTAAGTCGTAAAACAAAAAATAACCCAGTATTAATTGGGGAACCTGGTGTAGGTAAAACGGCTATCGTCGAAGGCTTAGCTCAACGTATTGTACGTAAAGACGTACCAGAATCTTTATTAGATAAAACTATCTTTGAATTAGATTTAAGTGCTTTAGTTGCTGGTGCAAAATTTAGAGGTGAGTTTGAAGAACGTTTAAAAGCTGTGCTTAAAGAAGTTAAAGAAGCAGATGGACGTATTATCTTATTCATCGATGAAATTCATATGTTAGTAGGTGCTGGTAAAACAGATGGCGCTATGGATGCAGGTAATATGTTAAAACCAATGTTAGCACGTGGTGAATTACACTGTATCGGTGCAACAACACTCAATGAATATCGTGAATATATTGAAAAAGATTCAGCATTAGAACGTCGTTTCCAAAAAGTAGGCGTAAGTGAACCAGATGTAGAAGATACAATTTCTATCTTACGTGGATTAAAAGAACGTTATGAAGTATACCACGGTGTACGTATTCAAGACCGTGCATTAGTAGCAGCTGCTGAATTATCAGACCGCTATATTACAGATAGATTTTTACCTGATAAAGCAATCGACTTAGTAGACCAAGCTTGTGCAACTATTCGTACAGAAATGGGTTCAAATCCAACTGAATTAGACCAAGTCAATCGACGTGTCATGCAATTAGAAATTGAAGAAAGTGCATTGAAAAATGAATCTGACAATGCTAGTAAACTACGTCTTGAAGAACTTCAAGAAGAGCTTTCAAATGAAAAGGAAAAACAAAGCGCATTACAATCTCGTGTAGAACAAGAAAAAGAAAAAATTGCTAAAGTACAAGAAAAACGCGCCGAGTTGGACCGCAGTCGTCAAGCTTTAGAGGATGCACAAACAGAAGGTAATCTTGAAAAAGCAGCTGAATTACAATATGGTACGATTCCTCAATTAGAGAAAGAATTAAAAGAATTTGAAGAGGCGTATCAAGACGAACAAGGCGACAGTGAACGTATGATTCGCGAAGTTGTATCTGATGAAGAAATTGGCGATATCGTTAGTCAATGGACAGGAATTCCAGTATCTAAATTAGTTGAAACAGAAAGAGAAAAACTACTCAACTTAGGTGATATCCTACATGAACGTGTAGTAGGACAAGATAAAGCAGTTGATTTAGTTTCTGACGCCGTCGTAAGAGCGCGTGCTGGTATTAAAGATCCTAATAGACCAATTGGCAGTTTCTTATTCCTTGGACCGACTGGTGTAGGTAAAACTGAATTAGCTAAATCACTCGCTGCATCATTATTTGATTCCGAAAAACACATGATTCGAATAGACATGAGTGAATATATGGAAAAACATTCTGTGTCTAGATTGATTGGAGCGCCTCCAGGTTATGTAGGCCATGATGAAGGTGGTCAATTAACTGAAGCGGTTAGACGTAATCCTTATTCAGTAATCTTATTAGACGAAGTTGAAAAAGCGCACAGTGACGTTTTCAACGTGTTACTACAAATTCTAGACGAAGGACGTTTGACAGATTCTAAAGGTCGTAGTGTAGACTTCAAAAATACGATTATTATTATGACAAGTAACATCGGGTCACAAGTACTTCTTGAAAATGTTAAAGATACTGGTGAAATTACAGATGATACTGAAAAAGCAGTCATGGATAGCTTACACGCATTCTTTAAACCTGAAATCTTAAACCGTATGGATGATATCGTCTTATTTAGACCATTATCAGTAAATGATATGAGCATGATTGTCGATAAAATCTTAACTCAACTAAATATACGTTTAATGGATCAACGTATTTCAATCAAAGTTTCAGATGAAGCTAAAAAATGGTTAGGTGAAGAAGCTTACGAACCACAATTTGGTGCAAGACCATTAAAACGTTTCGTTCAACGACAAATTGAAACACCGTTAGCACGTATGATGATTAAAGAAAATATGGCTGAAGGCACATCAATCAACGTAGATTTAAATGAAGAACAAGATTTAACATTTGATGTACAACAACCAGCAACTGAATAACATTAAAGACAAAAAAGTGAATAAATGAATAAAAGCTCTCTTCAAAGTCGACTTAAAGTACTTTGAAGAGAGCTATATTTATAATAAAAATACACGCTCAACTGTGAATATTAATTCAAAGTTGAAACGTGTATAGTATAAGACATAGTTAAAAGATAATTATCTGTTACCTTTGCGGGAAAAATCATTAGGTTTAATTAACGCGCCAAAAATCGCAATAAATATTGTGAAAATTACTGCTAGAATAATAGGTGTAACAAAGTTTAATGAACCGCCACCGTTTAAACTATTTAGCACGAAGTTCACCATTTGCAATAAAATTAATGCCCAAATAAATGTTACTAGGTATTTCATACCAATGACCTCCATAGTTTATATAATTCCATTTTAATGTAAACTATCTTCTTTGTATAGGGATACTATTTAAGTGTTTCAAAAATGTCTTAAATTTTTATCTTCATGTATATTTTTTAATTTTCAATAATAAAGCGTAATATTGAAAGGGTAACTACTTGAGTTGATATAAAAAAGTGTGTTAAATTAATACCTGGTATTAAAAAATGAAGTAAGAAGGTGTGCGTTCATGAACGTAGGTATAAAAGGATTTGGCGCTTATGCGCCAGAAAAAGTTGTAGATAACGCCTATTTTGAAAGCTTTTTAGAAACTTCAGATGAATGGATTTCTAAAATGACTGGTATTAAAGAAAGACGTTGGGCTAGAGAAGATCAAGATACTTCTGATTTAGCTTATGAAGCAAGTAAAAAAGCTATTGCAGATGCAGGTATTGAACCTAAAGATATAGATATGATTATTGTTGCAACAGCTACTGGGGACACACCATTCCCGTCAGTTGCGAATATTTTACAAGATAAATTAGGTACCGACAAAGTACCAACAATGGACCAATTAGCAGCATGTTCAGGATTTATGTATTCAATGATTACAGCAAAACAATACATACAATCAGGTGATTACAAAAATATTTTAGTTGTAGGTGCAGATAAATTATCTAAGATTACTGATTTAACTGATCGTTCAACAGCTGTTTTATTCGGCGATGGCGCTGGCGCCGTAGTGATTGGCGAAGTTTCTGAAGGCCGAGGCATTATTAGTTATGAGATGGGATCTGATGGTTCAGGTGGAAAATACTTATACTTGAACAAAGATACTGGTAAACTAGTAATGAATGGACGTGAAGTGTTTAAATTTGCTGTAAGAATTATGGGTAATGCGTCTACACGCGTCGTAGAAAAAGCAGGTTTACAATCTGAGGATATTGATATGTTTATTCCTCACCAAGCAAACATTAGAATTATGGAATCCGCACGTGAAAGATTAGGTATAGAAAAAGAAAAAATGAGTGTTTCTGTGAATCGCTTTGGTAACACTTCTGCAGCTTCAATACCTTTAAGTATTCAACAAGAATTAGAAAATGGAAAAATTAAAGACGACGATACTTTAGTATTAGTAGGTTTCGGTGGTGGCCTAACTTGGGGCGCTATGGTTATCAAATGGGGTAAATAGGAGGATATAATGTATGACTGAAAATAAAAGAGTTGTAATTACAGGTATGGGTGCATTATCACCTATCGGAAATGATGTCCAGACAAGTTGGGACAACGCGTTAAAAGGCGTTAATGGTATTGATACAATTACGCGTGTAGATACTGAAGGCTATAACGTTCATCTAGCTGGTGAATTAAAAGACTTTAATATTGAAGACCATATTGAGAAGAAAGAAGCACGTCGCATGGACCGCTTTACTCAATACGCAGTTGTAGCTGCAAGACAAGCGGTAGAAGATGCGAAATTAGCTATCAATGAAGATACTGCAAACCGTATTGGTGTATGGATTGGTTCAGGTATTGGCGGTATGGAAACATTTGAAATTGCCCATAGCACGTTACAGAAGAAAGGCCCAAGAAGAGTAAGTCCATTCTTCGTACCAATGTTAATTCCAGATATGGCTACTGGCCAAGTATCTATTGATTTAGGCGCAAAAGGGCCAAACGGATCAACGGTTACTGCATGTGCTACTGGCACAAATTCTATCGGTGAAGCATTTAAAATCATCCAACGTGGAGACGCTGATGCAATGATTACTGGCGGTACTGAAGCACCTATTACACATATGGCACTTGCTGGATTTAGCGCAAGTCGTGCATTATCAACGAATGATGATAAAGAAACAGCTTGCCGTCCTTTCCAAGAAGGCCGTGATGGATTTGTTATGGGTGAAGGTGCCGGTATTTTAGTGATTGAATCATTAGAATCTGCCCAAGCTCGTGGCGCACAAATTTATGCTGAAATTGTGGGCTATGGTACAACAGGTGACGCATATCATATCACTGCTCCAGCTCCAGAAGGTGAAGGTGGTTCACGTGCTATGCAAGCCGCTTTAGATGATGCAGGTATTGAAGCTAAAGATGTTCAATATTTAAATGCACATGGTACAAGTACACCTGTAGGCGATATGTACGAAATTAAAGCGATTAAAAACACATTCGGTGACGCTGCAAAGAACTTGAAGATTAGTTCAACTAAATCAATGACTGGTCACTTATTAGGCGCGACAGGTGGACTAGAAGCCATCTTCTCAGCATTATCAATTCGTGATTCTAAAGTTGCTCCAACGATTCATGCACACACACCAGATCCTGAATGTGACTTAGACATTATCCCTAATGAAGCACAAGATTTAGATATTACGTACGCTATGAGTAATAGTCTTGGCTTTGGTGGACATAATGCAGTATTAGTATTTAAAAAATTCGAAGCTTAACTTTATTTTTTGAAAATGAAGAACAAATAGGACATGCCTCAAAATAATCTCATGTAGAGTGAAGATTGTTTTGAGGCATTTTTTTACTTACTAAAATAAATCCATTACGAAGTAAGCTATAAATTAAGTGAAACTACAATGGTTAACAGAAAAAATAATGCATTACATAATAAAGCTGGTGCTACCCATGATCCTATAATATAATATTCTCTTTTAGCTTGTTGTGGATTAAAGAATTCATCATGTTCCATTGTTTTTTTCTTTGCACGAGAAGACATTTGGTAGCGAATTCTTCTAAAGCCATAACTCGTAGCATCAAAAATTCCTTCTTGCACTAAAAGGATAAGAAACACAACTATAAAAATGATAAGTGATATGTAGAATAAAACATCTAAAAATGAAATGAGTGTATGAGATGTGAAAAACAACCATACAATAAGCGTTAGAAGTGGTGTAAGACTAAACCATATTATCCAGTTTTTTAAATTCTTCATAATTTAACCCCTCGCTAGAAGATTAAACTTATTTTAACTTAAATTTCCCAATTAAACACCTTAAACTTTAAATAATTAAAATTATATATTGGAAAATTACTTCCTTAGAAATTTATATTAGCGCTGACTTTTTTAATTTTATAAAAATCATATTGCAATTATATGAAAATTATATATATAATGTTACTAAATATTTCTGAAAATTTTGAAGGGAATGTTAATTTCGAAAATTCGATAAGGGGGTTATGGAATGACGCGATATGTTTTAAAACGTTTAGGATATATGTTCTTATCGCTATTCATTATTATTACTATTACATTTTTCCTAATGAAGATGATGCCGGGTTCACCTTTTAACGATGCTAAGTTAAGTGTTGAACAAAAAGCGATTCTTAATGAAAAATATGGGCTCAATGATCCTGTAGCAGTGCAATATCTACATTATTTGAAAAATGTAATTACCGGAGACTTTGGCTATTCATTTCAATATCACAATCAACCGGTATGGGAGCTTATAAGACCGAGATTGATTCCATCAATGGAAATGGGTATAACTGCGATGATTATCGGTGTGATTTTAGGTTTAATCCTTGGTGTTGCAGCAGCTACTAAGCAAAACACATGGGTCGATTATACAACTACTGTTATTTCAGTAATTGCAGTATCTGTTCCTTCTTTCGTATTAGCCGTACTTTTACAATATGTATTTGCAGTACGTCTAAGATGGTTTCCAGTTGCAGGATGGGAAGGATTTTCAACAGCAGTATTACCTTCGCTAGCGTTATCAGCCAGTGTAATGGCGACAGTTGCACGGTATATTAGAGCTGAAATGATAGAAGTTTTAAGTTCGGATTACATATTATTAGCAAGAGCAAAGGGGAACTCTTCAATGCGTGTCTTATTTGGGCATGCTTTAAGAAACGCATTAATTCCAATTATCACAATTATTGTACCTATGTTAGCAGGAATTTTAACAGGTACATTAACCATTGAGAATATCTTCGGTGTACCAGGTTTAGGGGACCAATTCGTACGCTCAATTACTACAAATGATTTCTCAGTGATAATGGCAACTACTATTTTATTTAGTACACTATTTATCGTTTCAATTTTTATCGTAGATATTTTATATGGCGTGATTGACCCTAGAATTCGTGTTCAAGGAGGTAAGAAATAATGGCAAATGATAAATTTAGTAAACCATTTGATGATCATTCAAATGCAGCTATGACACATACCTCTGAAGGCATTGCAGCATCTGATTTCGTGATAAGAGAAGTAGATTTAAATAGAGAACCAGAAATGCAACGTGAGAGTAAAAACTTCTGGCAAGATGCTTGGACACAATTAAAAGGGAATAAACTTGCAGTGGTAGGTTTAGTAGGGTTAATTCTAATTGTTATCTTAGCTTTTGTAGGGCCACTATTGAGCAATCATGATTATGCAGAACAAGACGTCGTTCGTCGTAATCTACCTGCAAAGATTCCAGTGCTAGATAAAGTGCCTTTCTTACCATTTGATGGTACTGGTGCAGACGGTACGGATGCTTATAAAGATGCCGGTGTCAAAGAAAACTTCTGGTTTGGTACAGATCAATTAGGACGCGATTTATGGACACGCACTTGGAAAGGCGCTCAAATCTCACTCTTTATCGGTGTCGTAGCAGCTATCTTAGATATTTTTATCGGTGTTGTTTATGGTGCAGTATCTGGTTTCTTTGGCGGACGTATAGATAATATTATGCAAAGAATTCTTGAAATTATTGCATCAATTCCAAACCTTATCGTTGTAATTTTATTTGTACTTATCTTTGAACCATCAATTTGGACAATTATTTTAGCGATGTCTATTACAGGTTGGTTAGGAATGAGTAGGGTTGTACGTGGAGAATTTTTAAAACTAAAAAATCAAGAATTTGTAATGGCATCACGAACGCTAGGTGCTTCTAAGTTCAATTTAATATTCAAACATATCTTGCCTAATACATTAGGCGCTATCGTAGTAACCTCAATGTTTACTGTGCCAAGTGCCATCTTTTTCGAAGCATTCTTAAGCTTCATTGGTATCGGAGTACCAGCACCTCAAACTTCATTAGGTTCACTAGTCAACGATGGGCGCGCGATGTTACTTATCCATCCACACGAATTATTTATACCAGCTACAATATTAAGTTTATTGATTTTATTCTTCTATCTATTTAGTGATGGATTACGTGATGCATTTGACCCTAAAATGCGTAAATAATAAAAGGAGGCAAACGTTATGTCAGAAAGAATTTTAGAAGTTAATGACTTGCATGTTTCCTTTGATATTACGGCAGGGGAAGTGCAAGCAGTTAGAGGCGTCGATTTTTATTTGAATAAGGGAGAAACGTTAGCAATTGTAGGTGAATCAGGTTCAGGTAAATCTGTAACTACAAAGGCGATTACAAAGCTATTCCAAGGGGATGCAGGAAGAATTAAACAAGGAACGATTAACTTTCTTGGTGAAGACTTAGCTGTTAAATCTGAAAATGAACTAATTAAATTACGTGGTAAAGATATTTCAATGATATTCCAAGATCCGATGACTTCTCTTAACCCGACAATGCAAATAGGGAAACAAGTTATGGAACCATTGATGAAACATCGTAATTATAGTAAATCTGAAGCTAAAAAACGAGCTTTAGAAATATTGAATTTAGTAGGCTTACCAAATGCTGAAAAACGATTTAAAGCTTATCCACATCAATTCTCAGGTGGACAAAGACAAAGAATTGTTATTGCCACAGCATTAGCGTGTGAACCTAAAGTATTAATCGCCGACGAACCAACTACGGCATTAGATGTAACGATGCAAGCTCAAATATTAGACTTAATGAAAGAATTACAACAAAAAATTGATACATCAATTATTTTTATCACACATGATTTAGGTGTAGTCGCTAATATCGCTGATAGAGTAGCGGTAATGTATGGAGGACAAATGGTAGAAACAGGCGATGTAGATGAAATCTTTTACGATCCTAGACATCCTTATACTTGGGGCTTACTATCATCTATGCCAGATTTAACAACTAGTAATGACACAGAATTACTTGCAATTCCAGGTACACCACCTGATTTATTACATCCACCTAAAGGCGACGCATTTGCAAGAAGAAGTCAGTACGCTTTAGATATTGATTTTAAACAAGAGCCTCCATGGTTCAAAGTGTCACCAACCCATTTCGTAAAATCTTGGCTATTAGATGAACGTGCACCTCAAGTCAATCCACCAGAAATGGTTAAAAAGAGACAACGACCAATGCCTAATAATTACGACAAGCCACATCAAGTAGAAAGGGTGTCGTTCAATGAAGGATAATTCAGTATTATTAGAGATAAAAAACTTAAAACAATATTTTAATGAAGGTAAGCGTAACGAAGTAAGAGCTATTGAAGATATCTCTTTTAATATATATAAAGGAGAAACATTAGGATTAGTAGGAGAATCTGGGTGTGGCAAATCAACTACTGGTAAAGCGATTATCAAGCTAAACGATATTACGAGTGGAGAGATTTTATACGAAGGTCAAGATATTCAAAAAATATCTAAACGAAAAGATTTATTGAAATTTAATAAAAAAATTCAAATGATTTTCCAAGACCCATATGCATCTCTTAACCCTAGATTGAAAGTTATGGATATTGTCGCAGAGGGCATCGATATTCATAAATTAGCTAGCGATAAGAAAGATCGTAAACGACGTGTCTATGATTTGCTTGAAACAGTTGGGTTGAGTAAAGAACATGCTAATCGTTACCCGCACGAATTTTCTGGAGGGCAACGACAACGTATAGGAATTGCACGAGCGTTAGCGGTAGAACCAGAGTTTATTATTGCAGATGAACCAATCTCAGCGTTAGACGTTTCTATCCAAGCACAAGTTGTAAACTTAATGTTGAAACTTCAAAAGGAGAGAGGCATCACTTTCTTATTTATTGCGCATGATTTATCAATGGTGAAATATATTTCAGACCGCATTGCAGTCATGCATTTTGGTAAAATTGTCGAACTTGGTTCAGCAGATGAGATTTACTACCACCCATTACATGATTATACAAAATCACTATTATCAGCTATTCCACAACCTGACCCAGATAGTGAAAGAACGCGTAAACGTGTCGTTTATAAAGAAGATGAATCTAAAAATTCAGAGCGTAGGCTTCAAGAAATCAGACCACAACATTATGTATTTGTGACTGATGAAGAAGCAACGCAATTAAAAAAAGAACTTCAAACGCCAAGCGTTTAAAACTGGGGAAGGAGGATAAGGAGATTATGAAATATTATAAGTATATCGCGATATTATTAACAATAACTTTAGTGCTTTCTGCGTGTAGTAATAAAAAAAGCTTGTATTCAGATGAAGGCCAAGTATTTAGAAAAGTGATTACACAAGATATGACTACTTTAGATACAGCATTAATCACTGATGCCGTTTCTGGTGATATAGCAGGGCAGGCGTTTGAAGGTTTATATTCTATCGATAAAGATGACAAAGTTGTCTTAGGTGTAGCTAAAGATATGCCTAAAAAAAGTAATGGTGGTAAAACCTTAACAGTAGACTTAAGAAAAGATGCTAAATGGTCAAATGGAGACCCTGTTACTGCAGAAGACTTTGTATTCGCATGGAGAAAAGTAGTAGACCCCAAAACAGCATCTGAATTTGCATACATAATGAGTGATATTAAAAATGCGGATTTAGTTAATACAGGTAAAAAACCGGTAAACCAATTGGGTATTAAAGCATTAAATAAGTATAAGTTACAAATTGATTTAGAAAGACCTGTTCCATATATTAATGAGTTACTTGCTTTAAATACATTCGATCCTCAAGATGCTAAAGTTGCTAAAAAGTATGGCGAAAGATATGGAACTAATGCTGATAGAGCAGTATACAATGGACCTTTTAAAGTAGCAAATTGGCAAGTTGAAGATAAAATTCAATTAGTTAAAAATAATCAGTACTGGGATAAGAAAAATGTAAAATTAGATAAAGTGAATTATAAAGTTTTAAAAGATAACCAAGCAGGGGCATCACTATATGATACTGGTTCAGTAGACGATACAATTATTACATCAGAACAGGTAGATAAATATAAAGGAAATAAAGAATTAAATTATAGATTAACTGCTGCAACTTTCTTTATTAAAATGAATGAAAAAACAGTACCAGAATTTAAAAATAAACATCTTAGATTAGCAATTGCTCAAGCTATCAATAAAAAAGGATATGTTAAATCAGTACTAAATGATGGTTCATTAGCTTCAAATAACTTCACTGGCGTTGGTACATCTAAGACACCGGAAGGTAAAGATTTTGCAAGTACAGTTAAATCTCCATTAGTTTATAACCCTAAAGAGGCTAAAGAAAACTGGGAATTAGCCCAAAAAGAACTAGGTAAAAAAGAAGTGACATTTACAATGAATACTCAAGACACACCTATTTCTAAAGTTGCTGCTGAATATATTAAATCTCAAATTGAAACTAATTTGCCAGGCGTAACATTAAAAATAAAACAAATGCCATTTAAACAAAAAACAACATTAGAATTAGCAGGTGATTTTGAAGCTTCATACTCAGGATGGAGTCCAGATTATCCTGATCCAACTGCATTTTTAGAAACGATGACTAAAGATAATGCTCAAAATAATACAGATTGGGATAATAAAGAATATAATGAAATCATTAAAGAAACAAATGGTTCTTTATTACGTGAACCAGAAAAACGAAATGAAGCTTTAAAACAAGCTGAAAGTATATTACTTCATGATGCACCAGTAGCTCCTGTTTATCAAAAAGGGGAGGCACATTTAACTAACCCTCAAGTAAAAGGTCTACAATACCATAAAGTAGGACCAGATACTACGTTAAAACATGTGTATATCGATAAATCAATCGATCGTGAAACTGGTGAGAAAAAGAAAGATAAATAATTAAATTTCTATGAAACAGTCTTGATTTATATCGAGGCTGTTTTTTAGTATTTTTTACAAGAATTTATGGGTTAACTAATTTGAAAATTTTAAAATTATAATTATCAGAAAATTCTAAAATAAAACTTGTTATTTTTTCTTTTAGAAGTAAAATAAGAAAAACACCATAGAATCAACTGGAGGATTGATAGGAATGAAGATTTTAATGAAGTATTTAATACTGGTGTTAGTAGCAACATTAGTATTAAGTGCATGTGGTAAGAATGGTGGGGGTTCACTAGACAAAGCTACATCCAAAACTGAAACGTCGAATCATAAAGGTGGAGAAATGAATATCGCCTTAGGGGCTCCACCTTCAGGAACATTTTCAACACTTTTAAGTTCAGACGCATCTGACGCAAATGTAGAAGGCTATTTTAATGAGTCATTAATAAAATTGATAAAAATATGAAACTTAAGCCATATATTGCTTCTTGGAAGGATATTGACCCTGCTAAAAAGGTACGTTTCACAATTAAAAAAGGTATTAAGTGGCAAGATGGTAATGAGTTAACAGTTGATGACTGGATTTATTCTTTAAATGTATTAGCCGACAAAGATTATGAGGGTAGTTATTATCCAATCGTAGAAAATATTGAAGGTGCTCCGCAAAAACATGCCGGACAAGCTGACACAATCAATGGCCTTAAAAAAATCGATAATTACACTATGGATGTAACTTTTAAAGAGAAAAAAGTAAATTACTTAGAAGGATTTTTCGCAGGTCCATTACTTAGTAAAAAATATTTAAGTGATGTTCCAATTAAAGACTTAGCTAAATCAGATAAAATTAGAAAACACCCAATTGGCATAGGACCTTATAAAGTAACAAAAGTTGCACAAGGTGAAGCGGTTCAATTAAAGAAATTTAAAGACTATTGGCAAGGCGAACCAGCTTTAGACAAAATTAACTTAAAAGTAATTGATCAAACTCAAATCGTAAAAGCAATGAAAAATGGCGAAATCGACATGGCCGATCAAGCTACAGGAACGATTGCTCAAGAAGCTAAAAAATCAGGTGATGGCAAGCTTAAAGTTTTATCAGCTCCTGGTCTTGACTACTCTATTTTAGGTTTCGTATCTCATGACTATGATAAAGATAAAAATAAAACTGGTGCAGAACGTCCTAAATATAAAGAGAAAAAATTAAGACAAGCGATGTTATATGCTATTGATAGAAAAAAATGGATTAAAGCGTTCTATCAAGGTTATGGTAAAGAATTAAACTCTTTAGTTCCATCAATACATTGGATTGCAGCAGACCAAAAAGATTTAAACAGTTATGAATATAGCCCAGAAAAAGCGAAGAAATTGTTAGATGAACTTGGTTATAAAGATAGAAATGGCGATGGTTTTAGAGAAGATCCGAATGGTAAGCCTTTTGAAATTAATTTAAAACAATATTCAGGATCAAATCCAACATTTGAACCTAGAACAGCAGCGATTAAAGATTTCTGGGAAAAAGTTGGCTTAAAAACAAATATGAAATTAGTTGAATTTGGTAAATATAACGATGATTTAGCCAAAGCATCTAAAAATATGGAAGTATACTTCAGAACTTGGGCCGGCGCAACTGACCCTGACCCTTCAGATTCATATCACTCAGATCGACCACAAAATGAAATGAGAACTGTTGATAAAATATCAGATAAATACTTAGATGATGCTTTAGATTTCAATAAAGTTGGAACTGACGATAAAAAACGTAAAGATATTTATGTAAAATGGCAAAAACACGTCAATGAAACTCTTCCAGCACTCCCAATTGTTCAATTAGATTCAATCGCAATTGTAAGCGACAAAGTTAGAAATTATGACTTACAAATGGGATCAGATTTAGACTTATACAAATTAACTAAAGAATAAAAAACAACCTCGACTAAGGTCGAGGTTTATTGATTGGAGTAGATTATGGATAAGTATTTATTAGAAATTAAAGATTTAGAAACATCTATTAAAATTGGTGATTCATGGTTTCCTACAATAAATCAAATATCTTTAAAACTTAAATCGAATGAAATATTAGGGATTGTTGGAGAATCAGGGTGTGGTAAGTCGATATTAAATAAATCGGTTATCAGACTATTACCAGATAAAATCGCTAAAGTTACAAATGGCAATATTCTGTTTAACGGCAAAAATGTTATAGATATGAAAGAGAAAGAGTATCAAAAAATACGAGGAAAAGATATAGGAATGATCTTCCAAGAACCGATGACGGCATTAAACCCTGTATTTAAAATCCAAAATCAATTAATCGAACCAATAATGTTGCATTTGAATAAAAGTAAGACAGAGGCTAAACAATTAGCAACCAAACTACTTGAATATGTAGGAATATCTAGAGTGAATGAAATATTAAATAGCTATCCTCATCAATTATCCGGGGGTATGCGACAAAGAGTCATGATTGCTATGGCAATTTCATGTAATCCAAAATTATTAATTGCTGATGAACCTACTACTGCTATAGATGTAACAATACAGGCGCAGATTTTAGATTTATTAAAAAAATTACAACAAGAAAATGATATGGCAATTATATTAGTTACTCACGACTTAAGCGTAGTATCAGAGTTTTGTGACAAGGTCATGGTAATGTATGCAGGACAAATCGTAGAATATGGTGATATCGATCAAATTTTAAATCATCCTCAACATCCTTATACAAAAAAACTGTTAAGTACTATTCCTAAATTAGATGAAGATGTTGAATATTTAGAAGTTATAGAAGGAATGGTGCCTAATATAACTGAATTTAAAGAAAATAGTTGCAGATTTGCTAATAGATGTACTGAAAAGATAGCAATATGTGAACAATGTGAGCCGGCGCTTTTAAACAAAGGAAAGAGCCAAATACGTTGTCATTTGTTTAATTAACAGAGAGGTATACGATATGGATAACATCTTAGAACTACAACATTTAAAAACATACTATTTTATTAAGAAAAAGTTCTTTAAAGCAACACAATATGTAAAAGCCGTCGATGATGTTTCATTTTCAATTAAAAAGGGTCAAACATTTGGTTTAGTTGGAGAATCAGGATGCGGCAAATCAACGCTTGGACGATCTATTGTACATTTAGAGAAAGTCACTTCAGGAGAAATTAAAATTAATGGTATTAATACCACTCATTTAAAAGGTAAAAAGTTGAGAGAAGCACGTAAAGACTTTCAAATGATATTTCAAGACCCCTATGGTTCGTTGAATCCTATGCAAATGGTAGGAGACATTATAGGGGAGCCTATACGAAATTTCAAAAAAATCGATAAACAGACATTAAAAGAAGAAGTATTATATTTACTAAAGTGTGTGGGCTTGAGTGAAGATGCTTACTACAAATATGCCCACCAGTTCTCGGGTGGTCAGAGACAGCGTATTGGCATTGCTCGAGCGTTAGCCGTCAGACCTAAATTAATTGTTGCAGATGAGCCAGTCAGTGCACTAGATGTATCGGTACAGTCGCAAGTATTAAATTTATTAAAAAGTCTTCAAAAAGAATTTGACTTAAGTTATTTGTTTATAGCGCATGATTTGAGCGTAGTAAAGCATATTAGTGATGTTATTGGTGTTATGTATTTAGGACATATGGTTGAAATAGCAGATAGCAATGAGTTATATAACCAACCGCTTCATCCCTATACAAAAGCACTTATTTCATCTGTCCCACAACTTAATAAAACTAAATCAGAAAGAATTATTTTAGAGGGAGAATTACCTTCACCTAGCAATCCGCCAAAAGGGTGTCCATTCCATACGAGATGTCCTATTGCACAGGATAGATGCAGTCAAGAACTACCACAATTAAAAGAAGTGAAACCAAATCATAAAGTAGCATGTTTTTATAGCAAGGAAGAGTGAAGATTAAAATGATTAAATTAATTATAAAAAGATTTTTGTTAATGATACCGTTACTTTTTTTGATATCAATAGTTGTGTTTTCTTTAGCTATTATTCAACCGGGAGACCCATTTACGGGGAAGTATGATCCTCGTGTAAAACAGGAAGCCATTGAAGCACAAAAAGAAAAACTGGGGTTAAATGATTCAATACCTAAACAATATATACGTTGGATAGATAATGTTGCGCATGGAAATTTAGGAGAATCTATTAAATATAAAAGACCAGTGAGTGAATTAATTAGTGAACGCTTACCCAATACTATATTACTAGGGTCTGTTTCGTTAGTTATTACATACATTATTGCTTTTATCTTGGGAATTCTATCAGGAAGATACCCGTATACGCTTGGAGATTATACGATTCAAATTTTTAATTACATTATGTTAGCTGTCCCATCATTTATTGCAGGGGTATTTGCAATTTATATATTCGCTTTTCAAATTCCAATTTTTCCTTTTCAAGGGTCTGTAGATATCAGTTTGGATGAAGGGACGTTGGCCTATTATGTAAGTAAATTACATCATACTTTATTACCAGCGTTTACTCTAGGGTTATTATCTACGGCAGGATATATACAATATTTAAGAAATGATATTATTGATAACTCTAGTAAAGATTATGTCCTAACTGCTAAAGCTAAAGGATTATCAATTAATACAATATATAACAAACATATTCTTCGTAACTCTTTAATCCCTATAGTAACTTTTTTAGGTGCTGACATCGTTAGTATTTTAGGGGGCGCTGTTATTACAGAAACTATTTTTTCTTACAATGGAATAGGTAAGCTATTTTTAGAATCGGTGACTGGGCAAGATTATCCATTAATGATGGCACTTACATTATTCTTTTCATTCTTAGGTCTATTTGGAAATCTGATATCAGATATAACCTATAATTTTGTTGATCCAAGAATCCGAAGTAATTAATAAGGTAAGTGAGGTTGAACAACATGATTGAACATAAAGTAAATAAACAAAAGCTATATTCTCCAACAAGAACGGCTTTTAAAAAGTTTTTAAAAAATAAAATTGCAATGGCGTCATTAATATTTTTAATTATAGTTATTATTATTTCAGTTATAGCACCTTTAATTGCTCCACTTCCTATAAATCAACAAGATTTATTGAATATAAAAGGAGATATGAGCGCTCATAATTTACTTGGCACAGATTCTGGTGGTAGAGATAATTTTAGTAGATTATTGTTCGCTGGTAGGGTCTCATTAGCTATCGGCTTTACATCTACAGTTGGCATGATTATTATCGGTGTAACTATAGGTGTGATTTCAGGATATTTTGGGGGGATAGTCGATACGATATTAATGAGGGTAACTGAATTTGTAATGCTATTTCCATTTCTTATTTTTGCTATCGTGCTTAATACGGCATTAGGAGATAAAATTAAAAATCCTTATGGTTCAGCTATTATTTTAATCTTCGTGATTATTATTTTAAGTTGGGGTGGCGTAGCCAGATTGGTAAGAGGGAAAGTTTTACAAGAGAAAGAAAATGAATACTTTTTAGCGGCAAAATCGATTAGCACTCCAACATATAAAATTATCCTTAAACATTTATTACCTAATATTCTTAGCGTCATTATAGTTCAAGCTACGTTAACTTTTGCGGGTATGATTGTTGTTGAATCGGGCTTAAGCTTTTTAGGTTTTGGAATTAGTAAATCAATTCCTTCATGGGGGAATATGTTAAGTGATGCTCAAGAAGGAGATATTATTAGTTCAAAACCTTGGATTTGGATGCCACCCGCATTAATGATTATGTTCACTATTTTAAGTATTAATTTTGTAGGTGAAGGGCTAAAAGATGCTTTTAATCCTAAAGGAAGAAAATAATAGACAGACGTGAACATAAGAATTTTTATGCTTTGGGACCCAGCAAACGGCGTTTAAAAGTAGATTTTTTAGCAGGTTATCTTAAATATTAATAAAATGAAAAGAGCGACAACAGCCATCTGTGAATTATATCAGATTCCTGTCATCGCTCTTTTTAGCTTATCGTTTGCGACCTAAGCCCATTGCACGTTCCATTTTTTTCAATACTTTGAACGATGCTTTTTGAGCTTTGTCACGGCCATGGTCTAAGATATCATCTAATTTATCCGATTTATAGAATTCGTTATATTTCTCTTGGAAGTTTACTAAGAAATCTTTAACGATTTCGGATAAATCAGTTTTAAATTTACCGTAGCCTTCATTGGCATATTTTGTCTCTAAGTCTTTGATAGATTCATTAGTTAAACTTGAGTAGATAGTCAATAAATTTGAAATTCCTGGTTTATTATCACGATCAAATTTAATGATGCCATCAGAATCTGTAACAGCACTTTTGATTTTTTTAGCTGCTACATTAGGTTCATCTAATAATGAGATAAAGTTTTTTTGGTTATCATCACTTTTACTCATTTTTTTAGTAGGGTCTTGTAAGCTCATTACACGGCCACCTACTTTTGGCATGCGAATTTCTGGTTTAACTAAGATATCATTATAACGACTATTAAATCGTTCAACTAAGTTACGTGTAAGCTCTATATGTTGCTTTTGGTCCTCACCAACTGGCACGATATTAGTATTGTAAATAACAATATCTGCAGCCATTAATGGGGGATATGTTAATAACCCTGCTGGAATTCCGTCCGTACGTTTTTGTGCTTTATCTTTATATTGAGTCATACGTTCAAGTTCACCAACACTTGAAATTGTCGTGAGCATCCAACCAGCTTGAACGTGAGCAGGAACCTCAGATTGAATAAATAATGTTGATTTTTCTGGGTCAATTCCAGAAGCTAAATAAATAGCTGCAAGTTGACGTATCTGCTTACGTAGTTTGATTTTGTCTTGTGGTACTGTAATTGCATGTTGATCAACTATACAGAAAAAACACTCATAATCGTTTTGTACTTCTGCAAATTGTTTCAATGCACCAATATAGTTACCAATTGTAGGTATGCCACTTGGTTGTATTCCTGAAAATAATGTCTCCATATTAGATGCCTACTTTCTATAATTTAATTCATATTAACTTGATTATAACAGTATTTCTTTAAATTGTAAGTTATGTTAGTATATATGTGTACGTTAAGATTTGAGAGAGTAATATAGAAGAAATTAGAAATTTTTAAATTTCTCAGAAAAATTAGGATTTTCTCATTTAATTTTAATGTTCAACAAGTATACTTTCATTGTAAGGTTAAGAGGACTGAATAATTTATCATTTCTTAATCAATAAATTTATAAATAATGAACAATATTCTTTCAATAGGAGAGTGAGATGTATGGTAACATTATTTACTTCACCAAGTTGCACATCTTGCCGTAAAGCGAAAGCATGGTTACAAGAACATGACATTCCATATACGGAGCGTAACATTTTTTCTGAACATTTAACAATTGATGAAATTAAACAAATTTTAAAAATGACTGAAGACGGAACAGACGAAATTATTTCAACTCGTTCTAAAACATATCAAAAATTAAACGTAGATATCGATTCTTTACCATTACAAGATTTATATTCTATCATTCAAGATAACCCAGGCTTATTACGTCGCCCAATTATCTTAGATGAAAAACGTTTACAAGTTGGTTATAACGAAGATGAAATTAGACGTTTCTTACCAAGAAAAGTTCGTACTTTCCAATTACAAGAAGCTCAACGTTTAGTTGACTAATTTTAAAATTTAATTAACGATAATAATATGAAGCAGCACTAGTATTAGTGCTGTTTTTTGTAACTTAAAAAGGGAATATGTTAGTATTAGAGACGAATATCGAATAGTTAAATTTAATCAAACAAATAAATTGTAATTTACTCTACGTTCTAATACAATATGATTACTATTCATCGACTGTAAGGAGTGAGATGATATGAGAATAGAACGCGTTGATGATACTACTGTCAAATTATTTATAACTTATAGTGATATTGAAGCGAGAGGATTTAGCCGCGAAGATCTATGGACTAACCGTAAGCGTGGAGAAGAATTCTTCTGGTCCATGATGGATGAAATTAATGAAGAGGAAGATTTCGTTGTTGAAGGCCCTCTCTGGATACAAGTACATGCTTTCGAAAAAGGCGTGGAAGTCACAATTTCTAAATCTAAAAACGAAGAAGCAATGAATATGTCAGATGAAGATGCTAATGAGCAATTTGAAGAACAAGTAAATGAATTATTAGCTAATACACTTGAAAATGATGAAAGCATTGAAGATTTATTCGAACAACGTGCTCAACAAAAGCAACAACAAAAATCTGAACAGCAACAACCTAAACAACGTGCTAGTATAAGAAGTGTTATTGTTAAATTTGATGATTTAGAACAAGTTATTAATTATGCTTATCACAATAATCAAGTTACAGATGAATTTGAAGATTTATTATATATGAACGATTCTAATTATTACTATGCAGTTCATTTTGACGATTCAGTTAGTCAAGAAGCAATAAACGATAGCTATAGTCAAATGCTTGAATTTGCCTATCCTACTGATAAAACTGAAGTATATCTAAATGATTATGCGAAGATTATCATGAGTCATAATGTTACTTCTCAAGTACGTCGTTATTTCTCAGATTCAGCTGAATAATTATAGAATCTCTACCAAAGTAGTTTTAGGCTACTTTGGTTTTTTTATTATTTAAAAGTAAAATTCTCATTACTCTCGTTTATATATATATGAGGTGAGGATATGCTTGTAGCAATTAATCAATTTGGAGAGCGCATTGAAGCTCATCGTGCATTAAAAAATGAAAATTATGTTTGTCCTTATTGTAAGACTGAAGTTATTTTGAGAAAGGGTATGAAAGTAGTACCTCATTTTGCTCATAAATATAATATTCATCATCTGTGTGCAAAAAGTGAAACAGCTCAACATTATTATGTTAAATACTATATTGCGAACCAACTTAAACAATCTGGCTATAAAGTAGAAATTGAACCTTTTTGTCCCGAAGTAAAGCAATATCCTGACGTATTAGTAAATTCTAAACATGTGATTGAAGTTCAATTTTCAAGAATAAATTATGAAGAAATTAGAGCACGGTCTAAAGGGTTTAAGCAATTGAATATATCAGTCATATAGATTATTGAAGATTGTCGTTATATTAAAGGCACCTTATTTCTTAATACCTTTCAAGCATACTTTATCAATCCTATGACACGTATTCTCTATACATGGAATAAGCAAAAGCAATTCATAATCAAATACTATGAAATTCAACATATAGGAGGGGAGCGATTCTACGCTAAAAGAATAATATGCGATATTAAGCGGCTATTTGATAATAAAGTCTCTATTTATCCATATATGTATAAACTTACTAATCGACAAGTATCGCAATATATTCATCAGTGTAGACGCAAACATTCTGTTTTAGAACCTACTTTAAGTGCGATGTATCAATTACGGTTAACTGACGAAGAGACATGTGAAAACTTTGGTTATATCTTCCCGGAACAGCTATTTATTGAGACACATCCAGTGCAATGGCAGTTACAACTCGCTTTACTAATCCAACAAAAAGCTAATCTCCAATATCAATTTAAAAAGCTAATAAGACTTCGCAAATTTTACATAGGTTGTATCTCACAAGAAGAAATTACAAACAGGCTAATCAAAAAATTTATAAATAAAATATATAATAGTTAAAACGTGCAATATAGAGTGATTAATGAGAAAATTATAGCATTAGGTAACATAGGAGGTTTACAAATGACACAACAATTAACAAGAGAAGAACAGGAACGTAAATATCCAAATAACACATGGGATTTAACAACTATCTTCGAAAGCGATGAGGCTTTTGAAACAGCCTTGAAAGAAGTTGAAAATTATATCGGCGAAGAAGAAAAATTCAAAGGTCATCTAGGAGATAGCTCTGAAACGCTATATAAAGCGTTAGCGTTAGAAGACGAAATTGGCACTAAATTGGAACAAGTGTATGTATACGCTCATTTAAAACAAGACCAAGATACATCGAATGATAAATATACAGGCTTTGAATCTCGCGCTCATCAACTCATTATTAAAATTAGTTCAGCATGGAGTTTCTTAGTACCAGAAATCTTACAAATTGATGAAGACAAATTACAATCATTCATTAAAGAAAATGACGACTTAAAACGTTACGAATTTGATTTAAAACTAATTAATGAAAAACGTCCTCACATCTTAAATGCCGAACAAGAAAAATTATTAACTGAAGCTCAAGGCGCCTTAACTACGCCAGAAAATGTATACGGTATGTTTAGTAACGCAGACTTAGAATTTGAGGACGCCATTGATAAAGATGGTAAAAAACATCCATTAACTCAAGGCACATTTATTAAATATCTTGAATCTGATGATCGCGAATTACGTCAATCTGCCTATAATAATGTATATAAAGGTTATGGGGCCTACAATAATACTTTAGGCGCAACTCTAGCAGGTGAAGTTAAAAAGAATGTCTTTAACGCGAGAACTCATAATTATAAAACAGCGCGTGAACGTGCATTAAGTAATAATCATATTCCAGAAGAAGTTTACGATAACCTTGTTAAAACAGTTCATAAATATTTACCGTTATTACACAGATACACAGAACTGCGTAAAGAACTTTTAGGTATTCAAGATTTAAAAATGTACGATCTTTATACGCCTTTAGTTAAAGACGTTAAATTTGAAATGCCTTATGAAGAGGCTAAAGATTGGATGTTAAAAGCTTTAGAGCCAATGGGTGAAGAATACCTAGATGTTATTAAAGAAGGCTTGAACAACCGTTGGGTCGATGTTTATGAAAATAAAGGCAAACGTTCAGGTGCCTATTCATCAGGTGCTCATTTAACTAACCCATTTATTTTATTAAACTGGTCAGATACAGTATCTGATTTATATACGTTAGTACATGAGTTTGGTCATTCAGCACATAGTTACTTTAGCCGTAAACACCAACCTTCAAATTCAAGTGATTATTCAATCTTTGTGGCAGAAGTTGCCTCAACATGTAATGAAGCGTTATTAAGTGATTATATGGATAAACATTTAGACGATGAACGTCGTTTATTATTATTAAACCAAGAATTAGAACGCTTCAGAGCAACATTATTCCGTCAAACAATGTTCGCTGAATTCGAACACACAATCCATCATATTGAAGAATCGGGTGAACCACTTACTGCTACACGTATGAATGAAGAGTATGCGAAATTAAATAAACAATACTTTGGCGATGTAGTTGAAACTGATGAAAATATTAGTAAAGAGTGGTCACGTATTCCTCACTTCTATATGAATTATTATGTTTATCAATATGCGACAGGTTATAGTGCTGCACAAAGTTTAAGCCATCAAATCTTAACTGAAGGTAAACCAGCTGTCGAAAGATATATTAATGAATTCTTGAAAAAAGGTAGTTCAAATTATCCAATTGAAATACTAAAAAATGCTGGTGTAGACATGACTACACCTGAACCAATTGAACAAGCTTGCGAAGTCTTTGAACAAAAATTAGATGCATTTGAAAAGCTTATGAAAGCTTAATATCACTGTATCCGTTTACAATATGTCAAGTTTGTGACAATTTGAAATTTAGGGGGCTTTAATATTGAAACACCCATTTGAGCGTGTTATATTATGAGCATGAAATTAATCACATAACAAACATACCCCTTTGTTTGAAGTGAAAAATTTCTCCCATCCCCTTTGTTTAGCGTCGTGTAATCAGACACGGCGTTTTTTTATGTTTAATTTTCCCTTTGATCATATTACTAACTCAGAAATGTTGGTTTAGCTTTCTTGGATGACATTACCTTAATAACTCACTAATTTAGTCATATTCATCATAAATCTATATTC
>NZ_PPRG01000030.1 GCF_002902625.1 Staphylococcus devriesei | reverse complement strand
TCAGTTGGTGTATTATATAATACATGCCATGCTTTCTCAGTAACTGGAATACAAACAATACACTCTTTGTCATCGACAAAGATATGTGCGCTTGCTACTAATGACCAATCAATCATGTATGTGTTTTTATAATAATTAACATTTGTTTGTGCAGTGGTTTCTGGATTCCCTGTGTCATGTGCTACTGCAAATAAAGGTTTTTTACTTGTTAAGGGTTGCCCACTTCTACGCGTCCCAATCGGTAAAAAATCATACTTAACTGGTACGCCATTCCATTTTTCTGCCATTATGCACGACCTCCACCAATTTTATTATTGTTATCTTTAGTAGAACCTGTACGTGTTCTAACTGTCTCCCAAATACCAGTAGCCATTAGTCCACTTATTAAGCCAGCTAATAAACGACCGCCAATTGATAGTTCAGTAACTAATTCTGGAATAAATGCGCTTATGCCACCTAATAGAATACCAATACCAATAGCGATTAAAGGTACAATATTTTTAGGTACGCCAGCTTGCTTAACTAATTGTGTTAATGCGATTGTGATAACTGAAATTACTGTTGCAAATGCAATAATACTTTCCATTTATTCCACTCCTCATTTAAAATAAAAAGCCGACCTAAAAAGGTCAGCTTAAAAATTAATATTTAATTTCTTTCCCTACAACAAGTTTATTTTGATATTCTCCTGCTCTAGTATAAACAACGCTTTGGGGGTCTGCAGAGTTTATACTATTTTCACTTCCATAAGCTATACAATTGTCTAACCACATATTACTTCCACTTGCAGTTTGGAAATCTTTACCTTGATAACTTTCAAAGGCGCTACAACCTATATTCCACGATTTAGTGCCTTCATTAACGTCAGCAACATTACCGCCGTCGTTACGTGCATATACTCCATTCACTCGAATGGAAGTTATACCATCATGAGTTGTCGTTCCGTTATTAGATTTAAAACCTGAAGTACCTTTATCACTACCGTTTTCAAAAGCCGTACAATTGATTTCAGTAATCAATGGTAAAGATTGATCTTTCCCAGCATGATAATTAAAACCATCATAGCCATTATTATAGGCTTGGCAATTTTGAACAATAACATTTTTTCCACCTGTAACTGTTAATCCGTTGTATAAATAATTTCCGAAAGATAAAGAGACGTTTTTTAAATATAAATTATTGCTTTGGACTAAGTCTATTTGTAATACGTTGTTGCCACCAATAAAATTCACATTTTCAATGTATAAGTCTGTGGAGATATTATTAATTTGAATGCTAGAACCTTTTAAAATGGGTGCGATTAATTCATCTGGGACAAAACCACAATTCACATAAACTTTAGTGTTGTCTGTGTACCACGAACTATCAGTAGAATCTACTTCACTTATTGAATTGACTTTTTTTAGACTTTGTTTGTTTTTTATATCTATAACATCAGCCACATTGCTTCTTACTGTCTCATATACATTATTTACGTTACTTGTTTTTTGCCAATTAGGTTCGTCAGCCCAAATCACATTAACATTACTATTTTCACCAATGATATTTATACTTTTACTTAATGGCTTCGGAAACAACAAACCACCACTTCTAAAATGTGTGCCTTCACACAAAATAATAGTATCGTTATCTTGTACTTTACTAATTGCATAATTTATAGATTTGAAAGCTTTTTCTTTAGTTGTACCATCGTTATCATCTGAACCTAAAATGTAATTTATATAATAAGTTTTACCACCACGTAATTTATTTACAGACACGTCATAATCAACAAAAAATTGCCCTCTACCATTTGTGAAAATTTTATTTTTTAGTGGATAATCTATTAAATCAAAATCTTTTGGAGTATAAACAGGTAATCTAAAGAAATCGCCATTAATGGCTTTCATTTTTATTTCTAAATCACTGATATTTTTAGCTAAATCATAATTTACTCCAGAACGTAAATCAGCTTTTTGAGTTTCTGTTAAATTATCAAATTTAATAACACCGTCAACACCTCTTGGACCTTGAGGGCCAACATCGCCAATTTCCCCTTTTTCGCCTTTGTCACCTTTGGGGCCTTTCAACGTTTCTAATTGTTCGGGTGTAAAATCTTCAAAACGAAACGGTTCCCCTTTATCTCCTTTAGGACCGTCTGCACCGTCTTTCCCGTCAATTCCTGGTTTTCCGTCGATACCATCAACACCGTTTATGCCGTCTTTTCCAGGTGGTCCTTGTATCCCTTGTGGACCTTGTTCTCCGTCTTTGCCTGGTGGTCCTTGAACACCTTGAATACCCTGTTCTCCTTGCTCGCCTTTGAATAAATCCGGGTTTTCCGTAACATATGTTTGCAAGTCTGTTTCTAACTTAGATTTAAAGTTGTCGTCTAACAAACCTATTGCGTTTTCTTTCATCACATTTCTAACTAAGCTTTGCAATGAATCAACGTGTACCTCTTTTCCAATCGGTCCTGTCATACCGCTGTCAGTAATTGTAAAGTAAAAGTTAGCTACGTGGATACTATCTTTTTTGTTTGCTAAAAAAAGTTTTGCGTCCATTCTACCTGCATGAGCAATAACGTTATCTGATACTTTGTATTGAACAACACCTTTGTCTGGTATCAAAATATCTAATGGCTCATTCGTAAAAATTGAGCCGTCTGAACAGAACAAATCTAATCTAGGCAACATATCCGTTTTATTAAAATCTAAAATTTGGTTGTTATCTTTAATTGTAATTCTAATGTATGCGCTACCGTCATCTTCGGTATAAAAATTAGCACCAATAAAACCGTTCTCAGCCGTGCCAACATTGATATTTGTAGATACATCTGTCATTTTTTGTAACATATATACACCTCTTTTAATTTTAAAAGGCTACCCACTGTCAGTAGATAGCCTTACTTGTATTTATCCTGTATAAAATAAAGTCCTTTTAACCCTATTTTTTTGTAATAACTGTATATCGTGCTTGCTTGATGTTCACACCAACGTATGTCTGTTGCATATTGATGTGTAGCAGGGTTTTTAGGGTTCCAACGCATACGATATAACGTATTTTGTCCTTTATTGATGTAATCTTGTCTAACGAATTTAGCGCCACCGATAATTGCTTTTGCCGGTGTCGTCCAACCTCTCCCACGCGCAAAGCTGATAGCATTATTTGGGTTGTTATCATATGCACCTATACCAAAGTAGTTATACATTCCATAACGCCCACTAGCAAAGTTACTTGTACCATTGCCGCTTTCTAGCAACGCATGAGCAATCAAATATATCTCGTTGATGTTATATTTTTTGCAACCGTCTGCAAATGCTTTACCCTGTCCTGATAACGTACCGCGACCTTTTAATATAACGTTCAATTTCGATACACTTATACCTTGATATTTACCTAGATTAAGCATTTGGTAACGTTGTGATGCGCTATTCCATATTTTTGTAGGGTTCATTGCCGCACTCACATCAGAACGGCTAGGGAAGTACCAACTATAACCATTGCTTTTTTGCGGGTATCCTCTGCTCATTTGAAGATTAAGTGCTTGGGCAAAAGTAAATCTACTCTTTTCAACAGTAACTTTAGCTTTTTTAGGCGTTGTTTTTTTCGGTTGCACTTTCTTTTTCGTATTAGTTGGTGTAGCAACAACTGCTTTACTTGATTTTAAATCTTTATCCGATTTAACTTTAATCGTTTTTGTACTTGTTTTAGTAACAATTGTTTCTTTTAACAAATCGTCTCTTTTAAGGTACATCTTGATGATTTTGTCTTCGACTTCTTTATATTTACTTTCATCAGGAATACCGTTTTTAATCATATCGTAGTCAATTAAGTCTTTCATCGTACGCCAAATATTTTCGTCAACTTTAATACTACTTTGCGATAGTTTAATCTTGCTCCAACTTAATAACCACACGCCATATATCAATGCACGTAATTGATTGACCATGAATTGACGCTTACTTTCAGTTTGTGCGCCACATACTTCTACAACCAACCAACCCGGATGTGAAGGTGCTTCGGTGTCTGGTGGTCTAGGGGTCCATATTTGTTCACGATCAATATAAACGTGTGGATATTCATCTTTGTTAACAAATCTATTGCGTTGTAGATATAACTCTTCCACATCTCGTAAATGCGGGCATTCTTTGACGTATATTCCTTTTGGTTTATCCATGAGTTTGCCATCATCTACGATTAAATGGTCATTGTATTCTAAATCTTTATCTAGTGAGTATAGAAAGTCGGTGTACTGTATTTTTTTGACCTTTTTGGTAGTTGGTTTTGTTTGTTCAGTTGTATTTTTATCAGGAGTTGGTGATGTTTTAGGTATTGGCTTAGTTGGTTTTGCAGTTGGTTTTGGTTTCGGCTTTTTCTTAACCTCTTTTTGATAAGGTGGTCTCACAAAACCACTAATGCCGTAATAACTATGTTTTTCTAACGAACCTGGAGAACCGACATAACTATTTGCGTTTCGCCAATTTTGGTCAACACTGGTAAAATAATTGCGATTGCTTGGTCCAACAACTACCCCAGTATGGCCAGCACCATTATTGAAAGACCCTGTCCCCCAAACCGCTATATCACCTGGCTCAGGTACGAAACTAGGTGTGTTTCTATAAAATTTAAAACCTTTAGGGTATCTATACCAAGCCATTGCTATCGCATTCCCAGTTGTCCGAAAACCCCAATATTTAACAAATATATAGTTAGGCAAATCCCAACACTGAGCGCCATAATATCCATCGACATCTAATCGTTTCCCTATTCTACTTCTCGCCCACGCTGCTACTTCAGATGCAGTAGGCTTTCTTTTCTTCGGGTTCGGTAGTCCCATATATGCACCCCGTTTCTATGCAAAATAAAAAGCCGACACTAAAAGTGCCGACTTACAATATTTCTATTTACAATTTCCAAACCAGAAACAAGACCAAAAATTAGATTTTCCAAATAATTTAAACATATTATCCCTCCTTAAATACCAAAAACCATACGTAAAATTGTAACTATTAATGTAGAGGCGATTGTGAAAACCGTTCCTAACGTTAACATTTTTACTTCTTTGATATTCTTTTTATTTTCTTTTTTGTTCTCTTGGTCAATTCGACGCTCTCGATTAATACTATCTAAGGTAAAGTTCATTTTTTGATTAATGAGGTCTTGATTATGTTGTCCATCTTTTATTTGTTCCAAAGATGTGAAGATTTTTTCATCATTGTCTTCAAGTTTTTGTATTCTTGTTTCATAGTCCCTTTCACATCTTTGGTAATTATCTTCCATATGCTACACCTTCTTTGCTTAAAATAAAAAGCCACTAACTACTCTGCTAGTGGCTCGTAATCTTGACCGGTAATCTTTTTATATTCATCTAGTATTATCCATTTAACTGTAACAGATTGCTTAACTTTTTCTAACGGGAATAACCCCATGTTATAGTATCGTTCAACTATTCTGTACATCATCAACACTTCCTTTTTCAAGCAATAAATTTAATACGGTAGCCATATCTTTTTTGATGTTTTCGATTTCTAATTGTGTATTTAGTAATTGCTCTGATAGATTAGCGATAAGAACATCTTTATCGTCAATCGGTTCAGGTGGTAATTCTTTTTCAAAAACCTCTTTTGACTGACCTATCCATTTTTGACCGTCAAAGTAAATTGGTGTGTACATACCGTCATCTGGTTTAGTTTCCGTCCATTTCTCGTTAGGATATTCATACTCCCCTTCATCGTTCGGATAAACCAATATTTGTTGGCCATTCTTCCATAAATAAACTACTTTCATTCAACCACTCCTAATTTATCCAATTTACTTCTGCGTAAATGTAGTCTTTTTCAGTCCAATCACCAGTAATCGATGATTTATAGAACACAATTTCGCCACTTGGGTTGATAACTAAGAAACAACCCGGTTTTCCGGTTGGCGTTCTTACAGAAAATGATTGTGCGTTTTTAACCATATCTTGAGGTAATCTTGCGAATATTTGTCCACTTATTAAGTTGCTTGCATTAATACGTAGATAGTTTGTTGTTACACCATTTTGAGTAACAATTCTGTACGAGCAATTGAAGCCACTTCTATCTTGGTATTCAGTGTTAGGGTATGCACCATTTACTAAAGGTAAATTTACCCAACCACTATCCTGATACTTATTAATGTGGTCCCATGCTAACCAATTGCCATCTCCGTTTTTAGTACGTACATAAATATCATTTTTATCATAAGGGGTAAAAATAAATTTGATGTAGTTGTTGCTTGTATAAATAACAATTAACATACCATTTCTATTTACAGGTGCATTTTTAGGGTTATACAAATAGTAAAATCCTGATTTCACGATTTCGTCTGGTTTATCGAAATCTAAATCTCTAATAGTTAAAGATGTTCCGTTAGATTGAGTTAACGACGCTTTTTGCCAATCGTAACTACCCATAAGGTTATCTACATCGCTTTTAGTTAAAGCACCATTCGTTTGAAAGTCGTTCACTTTTTTATCAATCAAGTTATTGGCGTCTGTTACCTTTTCATCAAAAGTTTGTGTATTTTGATCTACTGAGTTTTGAAACGCAGTTTTAGCAATTTCAAAACCACTTTGTACATCATTCTTTTTACTATCAATTTGTGCTAAAGATAACGTTGTTTGCTCTTCTATGTTATTTAAAGCATCAGCTTTCTTTGTATTAATTGAATTGATGCTATCATCTTTAGCATTTTGGATAGCTTGTGTTGCACTTGCAGATAGTTGTTTGATTGTATCTATCAAACTTTGAGTGCTGCCAATATCTTTTTTGAGCTGTTCTACTTTCTTTTCTAACTCATCGCGCAAATCATCAAACATGCGAATGTAACTCACTTTGATATCGCTACTAATTTGATTAACTAAACTATCTTTCACTTCAAATTGGAAAGTGCCTAAAACGACTGTATCGTCTTTATCTTCATTTTTATAATCGTTAAGCGATAGATAAACCTCTCCTAAAACAGTTGAGTTTGTAACACTTTTCAAAAACCAAGGTGGTACTGTTACACCAATTAAACCTGTCATAGGGTCGATAAATTCAACATCTAAAACGCCAGATGTGGAAGGTCTATCGCCATTTTTTACAGTAATCTGTTTAAAAAAAGCGTAACCTTTAACATTATTTGTACTGATTAGTAATGGGAGATTATCTTTTGTTACCCTAAACTGAAACTGCGCTGTATTTTTATCTAAATTATAAAAACCGATACCCCTATCAGATATCGGTTTTAGATACGCCTCTTCTTCTAAATCAATTTTAGCTACTTTTTCTAATTCCATTATTTAACACCCCACAATACTAACGCAATTGCAAAACCACGTTCTTCGTTATATGGCGTTGTAATGGCCATTACACGCCCTTTACCGTTCACATTATCTTTATATCCAATTCCGGCTTTACCATTGATTAAGTCGCCTGCTATGACGTCTTTTTCGACGTTTGTATAGATTTGACCAATTAAACCTACCGTATTCCATTCTGGACGTTCAGAGCGTGATACGTATGGTAAATCTTCATTATAATTAGGGTTCTCGATTGGTTCATCTCGCCATTCAAACACTGGGTTACCGTTTACATCTTCAAATTCTCTTTGTACACGCTTAGTCAACGTCATACCGTACTCATTTTGTAAATATCTATCTTTATGATGGTATGTTTTATCGTTAGCCACAAGCGCTGCAGTACCCGATATAACACCAATAGGTTCATCACTCGGCTGTGCTTTTCTGATTTTATCACCGTCTAAAGTAACAATGGTACCTAACTCAATAGGTTGGCCACTTTGACTTTCAAACAACTCTGCGATATCGGCGTTGTTTTGCGTTAGTTTACCAGCTAAATTAAGGTTACCGTGTAACGTGTTAAGATCTACTTTGATGTTTGCAGTAGAAGGTTTACCTGTACCGGAGTAACCTGCAACGACTCTGTAACTGCCAGGTGATTTTACATTTCTGCTATTGAATACTGTTTGTGTGTGGCTATCTTTAGATGTTTCTGACGATAATGAGTTAATCACTGCACTTCGTGAGCCGTAAGCTTTTGATGCCATTCCAGAACCTAATACAAAAGAACGTGCGCTATATGCTTTACTGCCACCCGTTGATGCTAAAACTGCGCTTAATGGGTCGACTGCTGCAGAACCACTTAAACCTGCACTTAACCCACCTTTTAATACAGTAGGTACTGTTTTATACTTTTCCTTTGCGATGACTGCGGCGTTTGTATAACTATCTGCAGTAATACCACTTATCATAGTTGTATTGTTGTATGTTTCAATACCATTACCTGTGCCACGCCCTTTTAAATTTCCGTTAATAATTTTCAAATCATAAATACCAGCACCACTTGCTATGCCAACTTTAGGTGATGAATTATAGATATTAACGTTGCTAAGAATAAAACGTTCTCCGCGGTTCGAACCACCAAAAAATTTAATATCTTGACCGGCAGTAGTAAAACCAGTAACAGTAATGTTGTTCATGATAACATTCTCGGCCATAAACTGAACCGCGATAGCAGGTAAATTACTGTCAGTTTTACCTTTTTCTAATTTACTGAAATCTGTATCGCCAATGGCAGTGAAATTATTAACCGATACGTTTTTGTAAGCACTAATTAACAACGCTCTAGGTGTTGTACCCGGATATACGCCGTTGTATTTAGGTCGTAGAGCCACGCAGTTGTTTAACGATACATCGTAAGCAGTTTTAGATTTAGTATCCGTTTTTGCTCTGTGGTGGCCAATGTGACGAATATTGTACGCTCTAGTATCTTCAATTGATAGGTGGTTGTTTACAAATACGCATCTCGATGCACTCGTAGATGCATGCGCTTTAATTTCTAAACCGCCATAGTTACGATACGTTTTGTTATCTGATAAAAACACAAATTGCGAACCATCGTCAATTTCAATACCGTTATTATTACCGCCTGTAATTGTAGGGTCGTGAGCGTAACAATTACTGATAGTAATATACCGACTGTGGTGTGTAGTGATACCGTCGTCACCACAGCCATATACTTCACAATTATCAATGTGGATATGCTTACTTTCTAATGCGTACGGCACTCTATTGCCATCACCTTCATAATAATAATCATCACTAGCATATGTGGTATCGATACAGTGTAATAATGCACTATGCGATTTAACATTATAAATGTAACCATTATTTACACCTGCAAATCTAATGTTTGATGAAAGGGAGCCACCAGTAGGTTTGAGTTTTTTATTTTGTCTAAACTTATTACCGTCAAACGTAAAATTCTCTAAACTAATATTTTTAGCATTACCACTCATTTTCAAGTTAGTGATACCAATGTTTTTCGCTGGTGTACTATCCATAAACTTAATAGTGGTAATATCTTTACCTTGTCCAACTAATCTTGAGTTGTTAGGCATTTTGATACCAGTTGTTAAATAAGTCCCCGCACTCATCGTTACAAGTACGTTACCAGTGCCTAATGCATCTCGAAAAGCTTTTGTACTGTCTTTTTGACCGGTTGGATCTGCGCCAAAATCATCTACATTTACAATACGTCGTATCTTTTTAAGCAATTCGGCACGCATCTTTTCTCTTTCACTACTTTCGCGTAAAAAGTCGTGATATAAACGATTAGATAAGTCATCAAACCCCTGTGCGTCCATCGATGTTCTGCTTGCTCTCAATTCTTGTATTCCATCACCGTTATGTCCTAAAACCAAACGTGTTATTTGCTCGTCTTGATAACGCTCATGGTCCTGTAAATTAACATTTTGACCACTTTTGATAGTGTGTTTAATTTGCGATGAATCGTGTGCGTTCTTTTGCTTTGTAATATGGTTTTGGTATTCGTCATCTTTTTTCTCTGCCCAAAATTTTATACTCTCAAAATTTTGTTCGATTTGAGATATAAAATCAGAGCCAAATAATGAATGTAACTTTGTTTTTAATTCAGATAACATACAAAACCTCCTTATTCGTCATAAAATTGATAATAATCTTTAATTAATTCGTACATAATCACTTCGTGTCCTTTATCATTGAAGTGAACGCCATCAGGCATTGTTGATTTCCTAAAGGCTGGGCTATAAGGTTTGAAGTTTGGATATCTGTACGCATCAAAGACTGGTACGTTTAAATCGTTGCAGATATCTACTTGTAAATTAACGTAATCAACTAACGCTTTACCTTTGTCGTTCTTTTCAGTATCTTTTTGTTTAACTTTAGCGCCATCGACATAACACTGTCTTGATGCTGTCATTACAAGAATTTTTGCTTTAGGGTTATTCTTTTTAATAACTTCAATTGCACTATAAAAGGCACCGTAAAACGTTTTTGTATCCGTTTTATCAGTGCCTATATCTATGTTTTTGACCCAATCATCATCAGTTCCCTGCAAGATGATTAAGTCCCCTTTAATTTTTGTAGCCTGTTGGTAAATATCACTCATAGTAGCGCCACTTTCAGCTAGATTTGTATATTTCGCTTTCAATTTTTTAGCTAACATTTGAGTAAAATTCTTTTTAGCTAGTGACCCTTTAGCGATACTATCACCAATCGTGCCGATAGATTTAATTTTTCTAATAGATGATTTGCTAGTAAAATCATGAACAATAGTACCATTTGATGTCGTAACGCTTTTAGCGTCAGCTTTTTTGATTTTATTATCTAAATCATCAGTTTTAGTTAATAAATCTTGCGTAGTTTTAGTGTTTGCTTTAGTTTGTGCTTCAACACTCTCCTGTGTTTTAGCAGGATTGCTTGTTTTTAAGTTGGTTACATATTTAGCGGCTTTACCAACCGCCTTTACATATCTATCTTGCAACCTAAATTCACCAAGCACCAGATCCATTTTTATAATCTCGCCATTGATGTCACGTTTCGTTGTCATTTCTATAATTCGCAAGTCAACATTCAAACCCATTAAATCATCAATTACTTTAACTACATCACCTACTTTAGGCGTTGCGTTTTTAAAGTATTTTTTTAGATACACAAAATCAAGTGTTACAGACGTTTTAACACTATCATTGATTACTTTTTCCATCTTTGCTTTTAATGTATCTTCTTTGGTAATTCTTCCATCTTGTATAGGCGGAGCGTGACGCATACCTATAACATCGGCAAGCGGTGAAGTATATTCAAACTGCAAACTTGCTTCTTCAAAAGTTTGTTGGTCCGTAAACCCACCAAAACCTTTGATAAATGTATAACATTTAGATGCATCTTCTTGAATTTTGATATTATTCGCATTAACACCTGACTTTATCCAATATTCAGGCTTATACTCAATGTAATCATACAAGTGAAACGTTTTTGTTTTAGGCTCATATTCATATTCAAGTGAATAGCGCTCTAAACCTTTTTTGAACATCTCTAAATTAGTGTCACAGTTACCAAGGTTTTCAAATTTAGAAGATGATACCTTAGCGTGCAAATTATACTTATAACCTGTATCTTTAAACACTAAATCAAAATATGCTTTGCCAGTAAAACTACCGTTATATATCTCGTAAACACGTGAATTATTCAAGTCATCAATTTCAACCGGTCTAGCTTTAACGGTCAATCTGTTTTTTTGACCTCGTGTTTCTTTATCAAGCATAACTATACGATATTCTCTTTCATCTTCGGGGCCTTCAACACCTGTAATCGTCCACATTTTTGTGATAGCAGCGATAGCGTCATAGGTTCCTTTGTTTTCATCAATTACAATCGTTAACGTGCTGTCTGTGTCAGATAATTTAGTATTCAATTCAGTTGCAACAGGTAAGTTTTGACCGTAACCCTGTAAAGTTTTCAATAATACTGCCATATCGTCACTCCTACATATAATACTCTTTGTGTTTAAACACTACTTTTTGCATTGTTTTAGTGCTTCTAAACGTGTTCCAACCCGGTATTAAAGTAGGGCTACGTCTACTTACATTATATGCATCGATGTTTAAACCATTTCTGAATGTGTGGTTACCGTCAAATTTGATAGTATCGCCTGCTTTTAACTCTAAGCCTTTGATATTAATAACATCGCCACTTTCAACCATATAAAAAGTAGCGCCCTGTTTATCGTTTTTAGATACATTTTCACCTAAAGTGACATAAACGGTACTATCTTGATTGATTTGATTAATTTCGACCGTGCCTGCGTAATATACATTGCATATTTTAGTATCGTGGAAAGTATATTGTCTTTTTCCGTCATTTACTTCAAATGGTAGATTATCAGATACTGCCCATTTTTCAACACTATTTCTCTCACTTTCCAAATCGGTACTATATGCAATGCTTTCAAAGTAAGGTAATTCAATCGTTTCAAACTCAAGTTCAAACTCGCCAGCCGTCTGTGTTGTATCAATCGCAACAGCATTAACTAGGCCAACGTATATTTGTCTACCATCAACATATTCAAGTTCAAAGTGTTGTGGTTTATCGTTAAATATATCTTCATACTTGATTGATGTATCTGGTGCAGATAATTCACGTAAATAATATTGCCCACGCAATAATGCTTGTAAATTCGATTTAAGATGCGTTACTTGAGCCATTTTATCTACTTCATAACGTAATTTAAGGATGACTATTTTCTTTTCTTCGTAAACAGAATTGAAAAAGCGACCCTGTGTCCCTTCAACTTTACTGTATTCACGATCGTACCCTGAGCCTTTTACATCATACGAGACCACTTCTAAAACAGAGCCAGTAAAAGTGTTATTACTGACTCTGTACTTTTTGCCATCTTTAATTATTTCTATGTCGTGAGCAATCAATAATAACACTCCTTTACAAGCCCATGCTGTTATTTTTACCATTTTGTTCTTCAATGTAAGATTTAATGTACTCTACATCACCCTCGTTACGCACAGTTATATTAACAATTGGGCGATTGTTCTCTTGCATACTATGTCTCACATCTTTAGTCATGTGGGCGTCCACACTACCATTTAATGAACCACCTAAACCGTCTGTTAAGTTTGTAGATAATTCCGGTTTAAATGCGTCAGTTAAATTACTAGCAACACTACGAACTGCATTTACCGCTTTGTGTTGGTCAGCTAAGATACCCATTCCTAAGCCTTGAGATACATATTCACCTATGCCTCTAAATACTCGAGAAGGTGAGTGTATGCCTAGGGCGCTTTTAGCTGCAGATATTGCACTTTTTGCTACGTTGACTGCTGCACTAATAACTTTACTTGCACCACTCGCAATACCTTGTGCTAAACCACTGATAATATGTGCGCCGGCACTTACCATTTCGCCAAAGAATGAACGGACACGAGCAACAGCTTGTGACATACCGTTTGCTACTGCACTAACCACTCTAGCAAAACCACTAATTACGGCAGAAACAAAACTAGCCATAGCACTAATAATTGCTGATACCCATTGAGCGCCTCCAGAAATCACCCTAGACAGTGTTGCGCCATGTGGGACGCAACAGCTGATACTACTCTGATAAAACCACTAATCACAGACGATACAAATCTAGCTAAAGTGCTTATGATAGAACTTACCCACTGCGCACCAGTGGTTACAATGTAGTTATACGCTTGCACCATTTTCTGCCAAACGGACTGTGCCATTTGACCAAACCATTGCGTGACACTAGACCAAATTTGAGTGACAAATTGAACTGTGCTACTCCAAATTTGCGACCAACTAGAAATGCTCGTTCCGAGTATAGAGTTTAATGTTGTGAATATAAATTGAGAAATTTGAGTGAAGATTGATTGTACTGCTGTCCAAATGGTATTTAGTACGTTAGTAAACGTTTCTTGCAATGTTAGTAATGCTCCTGAAAAATCACCAGTAATTAACTGAATAAACGCAGTAAACAGGCCGACGAGCAATTGAACTACTGAAGAAACAATTGCACCTATTGCAGTGAATATTACTGATACGGCAAGCCATAACGACTGGAACGCACCTATCACTAATTGAATAGCACCCATAACCAAACCACCTAGAACTTCCATAAACAGTTGTCCTAGTTGTTGTAGTAATGGCATGATAGGTTGTAATGTTTGTTGGATTGATGCCCACAATTGCATAAACCAGTTAATGATAGAATTTACTGCGCCACTAATTGCAGAAACAATACCGTTCCAAGCATTGATAATCATATTTCTAAAGCCTTCATTCGTTTTCCATAAGTAAACGATAACGCCGACTAAAGCTAATATGGCACCAATGACTATACCAACTGGTCCTGTTAAAGCTGTGAAAGCAGAACCTAATAATGGCAATAATCTGCCTATTGATGCGATAGGAGACATCAACAATCTAAATGCGCCCTGTAATACAGTTAAAATACCTCTTAAAATGCCACTTGATGCTACAAAACGCATGATGTGACCGATAACCTGTAATAAACTAACGCCAAAGACGTTTGACAATACTGTACTAATTGCTATTACTGGCGCCATTAACGCCCAGAAAATACCACTCATGATTGCTATAACTCCAATGATTTTAGCAATTGCAGGGTGCGTTTCAAATAACTTAGCTACAAAACCAGCTAAAGCCGTAACTACCCTTAAAATCACACTCGCAATAGGTGCCATTGCCGTACCAAACGCAACTATTGCACGTACAATGTTGCCAATTAATTGCACGATGACTGGCCCGTTTTGTTGTACATATTGGATAAATTTCTTAAATCCTTCTGATTTACCAACTTGTTCAGACCAAGCTCTAAATTGAGCAGTCAGTTTTACCAACCAATCAAATATATTTGAGCTATTTTGCGCAAATGCGACCATTAAATTACCGATACCGGCAAATACATTGCCGAATATCTGTCCAATTTTAGGTAAATTGGTTTTTGTATACTCGATAAATGCTTTGATAGCATTTTGACCTGCAACGCTGTTAGCCCAGTTTTGGAATTTTTTACCTAAACTGTCTAATCCCTGTGCTACCCACAAGAATAAAGGACCTAATTGAGTAAATATGTTAACTAAACCATCACCAAAACGTCCGGCAGCACTTAATAGAGTATTGAATGTTTTTACACCCGTTGTATTCATCATATTAAAGAATTTAGATGCCGTTTGACTGTTCTCAGCCCATTTAAGTACGCTCTTAGAGGCTTGTTCCATTCCTTTTGATACACCAGCTAAGAATGGTTTCATACGTCCTAATGCTACGTTTACTGTGTCTAATGCGTTAGCTAAAGTATTGAATATTTGAACTTGATTTTGCTTGATGATACTTTCCCATGTTGATTTAACTTGATCTAAAGACGCTTGATATCGTCTAGTTTCTGCGGTAGCTTGCAGTGTGCCATCTTTAAGCATTTTCAAAGCACTAATTGCCATACCACCAAATGCAAATGCACCTGCACCTGCGATTGAGAACGCACCTGCTAAACCAACAACGCCACCAGCTAACACTCCGATTGCATTTAACACTGCCATGATTGCTGGTACCAAACCGGCAATAACGGGTATCAAGCCTTGAATACTAGCTATCATTAAGCCTCTGACTTGTTGGCTAAAGATAGTACCAAACGTTCTGATTTTAGTAGCTAGAGCGTCCATTTTGTCACCATATTCATCTAAAGAATTACCTAACGCTCTAGTTAATACTTGCGCTCTAGTCATTCCTCTTGTATCAAAATCAACATGTACCGTTTTATCATGTAACATAGCTAACATAGCTCTAGCGCCTATTACTGAACGTTTTAAATTGTCGTTATCGCCTTTGATATCGACCTTTTTATCACGTATTCTTTGCATTTCTGCCTTAACAAATGAAATAGCACGTTTGATTGGATTAGTGTCTGCGTCTATATCTACTTTATGCTCTCGCCAACGTTGTGCCATTGCTTTGGCTCTTTGGAGATTACGTTGAAATTGGCTAATGTTAGCTTTCACATCAGTTTCAATCTCATCCGGAATAGATGTTTTGGCTAAACTTTGCGCTTTTCTTACGTTGTTTTGAAAGTCGCGTATATTAGCCATAATTTTAGCCATGAAGTTCTTTTCCACGCATTCACTCTCCTTTCTGTTTTTGTTCTTCTAACCAACGTTTAGTGCCTGATTTGAACAACTCTCGTCTACGTTTTTCATGTTCAAGTTCTGCACGTTTAATACGCTCATAACTACCAGGATTGCGTATTTCAAAACGTTGACGTTCAATCTCTTTAGTCATACGTTTTAATGACTTGCCAGCTTGTACAAGTCCATTTGCTTGCGCAGCCTGTATCATTAACTCTTTTTGATCTAAATACTTATCTTGACCACCGATTATCCAGTCTTTCCATTCATTAGGTGACATCATCATTAACTCATTTTCAGATAGATAACCTATGTACCTACTCGTTAATTGTCTTATTTCTGAATAGTTAAGTAAGGTTCCGCGTTCATGATTTCTTTGTAATTCTCTTTCATAAATTCGATGCCAGCTTTTGTTGTCTCTTTGTCCTCGCCTTTCGCCATTTGTGGGGCTTTGTTCATCTGTGTCCAGAATAAACGAGATTTTTGCTTGAAAAAACCACTGTTATTTAAGACATCTAAAGCACCTTGTAATAACTCAAGCGTATCTTGCTTTTGTTCGATAACTTCATTTAAAGCTGTTTCAATTTCATCTCGTGAAGGCGCATTTTTACCTAAATATGCAGTAGCACATTCCCAAAAATTAGCAATAGCACTGGTGTCACGCTCTAAAATACCGTTGTAAATCACATTAAAACCAGGTGTAGTAACCGTTTTGCCGTCCTTATCTTTTATATCTTCTGCAAACTTCTTTGCTTTCATATCAAACGCAAATAACGCTTTAGCTTCTACTTCGTTATCGTTGATTGTTAGTGTTTTAATTGGGTTAAATTCAGTCAAAATATATACCTCATTTCAATTTTTGTATAAAAAAATAAGGGGACAGATGTCCCCAAATGTTAAGCGCCTGATTCACTGTCTCCTGAGCCACTCGGTCTAGAAGGCTTTTTTGCTTCTTCTTGGTCCTCAAAGCTACCAACTT
This sequence comes from Staphylococcus devriesei, assembly GCF_002902625.1. Taxonomy (GTDB): domain Bacteria; phylum Bacillota; class Bacilli; order Staphylococcales; family Staphylococcaceae; genus Staphylococcus; species Staphylococcus devriesei. The sequence continues at coordinate 9,093 of NZ_PPRG01000030.1, read as the reverse complement.
TTTCTGCGAAACTTTCGTATTCAACAGTAGGTGCGCCTGCTGCTGCGAACCATTCTGGAGGTAATTGATCCTCAGTACCTTCAGCAGAGTTCCATTTAACTTTTAACGTTAATTCAATTTTGTTATCTTCGTCATCAAATGACATTTCGTAACTTTCCGGCACTGTATAAGCAAACACACCATGATATTTACCATCATCTCGTTTGTTGCGTTCATACAACCATACACGTAACTGTTCACCGTTTTTAATCGCTTTTTTAACTTGTTCAATGCCTTTATCCCCCGGAATATTACCGATAGTAAGTTTGAACTCTTCAGAAACCGCATTTACGCCGTAATCAGTTTTACCGCCACGAATGATTTCTGCTAAATCATTTTCGATTGTGTGGCCACCTTCTTGTAAGTCGGCTAATAATAATGCGTCAACCGCATCTAATTTATCATTAGCAGGTCTCACTACCGCTAAATAATTCTTTTGAGCCATGCTTACACTTCCTCTCTTTTTGTTTTGTGTCTAAAGTTAAACAAAAGTCGAATTGTGCCGTGCTTAGTAAACCTATCTATATCAGGGAATACTGCTTGACTATCAATTCGACTGTATCTAAATTCGTAATTATCTATCTCAATTGGTTTATTCAACACATAACCAATAGCGCTAATTAATAGCTTGGCCTCGTACTGTGTTGGATATTGTGAATACACGTGAAAGACGATACCTACCGTCTCACGCATATTTGTGCTACTTTCGTTATTAGTGACGTTGCTCTCACCCACAACAATATATGGGTATCGCACATCATCTTGAACGACATCAAAAACCCTATCACCAACTAATTTGTTAATGATAGGGTCTCTTTTTAATGTTAAATATAATTTATTTGTAAGTTCAGGCTCTACCGATACCCACATATTGCACAACTCCTATGAAAAATAACTTTCAAACACTTTTCGACCAGCGTCAATAGCAGGCTCCCAAAATGGTTGAGGCATTTGACCGTAAGTCGTATGCCATTTACCATTAGGATCTTTGTAGGTCCAGGGTATCCTGTGCGCTCTGCTACCTTTAGTAGCGTATATGCCTGTTCCGTAATTGACGTACACTGCATACATGCTACCTATTTTCACAACACCTGTCAGTCCACCATTTTCAAAATCAATCGTCGTTGATTGTCTTAAAAAACCAGTATCAACTGGCATTAAATGAACAGCAGTATTGTATATTTTCAGAGTAGTTCTGAAAATACCTTTTTTAGCCCACTTTTCGACGTTTTTTTGATAACGTTCTAACTCAACGACTAAACTATCTGCACCATATTTCACTTTAGCCATAAGGTGCCTCTTTCAGTCGAATTAACTTAATCTCATGTTGGCCACCTTGATCTACAGGTTTACCTACAATACCAAAGATTTTACCCTCGTATTTAAAGTAATCGTCATTATTTATTAGTAGGTCATAAGGTACATATAGGTTTCTGTCGTATTCAGATGACATTTGATGATATTTAAGTTGTTCTGAAGTAGTAGGCGTATCCATAAAGCCTTTTATAATCTTTTCGCTTTTGTAGCGCTCTTTTTTAAACTTGAAATCGCCCATCACTTCAATTCGACCTTTCGAAATAACATGCGGGAACTCGTCGTATGGGTTAAACATGATAACCACTCCATCTTAGCTTTCTGAATGGTTTTAAATGCTTATATGTCGCTTTAGGCATTTCAGTTACAAAAGTATAGCTAACCGTACCCATTGAACGTGATGAAATATTACCGTTTGCACTATATTTAACGCATTCAGCAATAAACTTCTCAACGCCAGTAGGTAAATGTTTAACGTCAAAAGTTTGGTTACAATATTCTTCTGCTAACTTCAAATACTTAGGAATAAGCATTTCTATTTCGTCATCATGTGAAGTGTCATCAACAGGTGTTTGATTGAGCATTTTCACATCAAGTGCATCCATTATTCTGCACCTTCTAATGCGTCGATAAGTTCAGACTTTTTCATATGAGAAAAGCCCTCAATATCACGTTGTTTAGCAAGTTCTTTGAGTTCTGATACTTTCATATCATCTAAAGCTATTTGCTCTTCTACACGCTCTATTAAAGGCTTATTTTGACGGTTGTTTTTTGTGGATAATTCAGTTAATCGTTCTTTACTTACAGTTAAACCTTTACGTGGGAATGTATCTCCTACATTGTACGTGTAATCGTCATCCTGTAAGTCGGTAAAATATTCGATTACTTTATACATACGTCACTACCTCCTGTTATGCCCCTGCGTCTGAAGTTCCTGCACCTTTAGTAATCTTAACTACTTTACTTTCATCATATAGGTAAGCTACATAATGTTTGTCTGAATATAATGCAGTTGATTTATGAGAAGCATGACGTTCTGTTTCTAAGAAAAAGTCACGTTTTGTAATTAATTTCACTGCACCTTTTTTCGCTAAAATAGCTTCACCTTGCTTGATTTTGTTACTACGTACAATAATTGCACCTAACGCTTCACCAAACGCACCTTTAACGATAACGTCATCGCCTAATAAAGTGGCACGAGTGAAGTTATCCGTTGCACTAGCACGTAATTGTCCAGCATCTAATGGGTTGATGAATAATACCATTGGTTCTAAATCTTCATCGTTAAATTTATCGATAGCAGTTTGTAAGCCTGCTAATTTAGTAATATCAGCTTCAACTTTTAATGATGCGCCTTGTAACGCTTCTAATACATCATTATCTACTTTATTAGCAATCGCTAAGCCATGTTGACGTACTGCTTCACCTTTAGGATCACCGTAACCAGATAAAAGTGCTTCGTCTGTTAAAACAGTACCTTTACCAATTTTACGGATAGTTGCTTGACGCTTTTTAGTTTCGATTAAATCGATTGGAATTTCTTGACCTTCCGGTACTACTTTTGCATCACCGCTATAAACGAATGCTGGGAATGTTAACGTGTTACCTGGTTGACCAACTAAAGTATTGTCGATTTCTGCAAACTGAGCAAATCGTAATTTTTTATCTAATTCTGCTTGCATCATTGGTGCTAACACTTCAGGGTTAACCATGTTTTTTAATTGTGTCATGTTTTCTGGGACCATGAATTAAAACCTCGCTTTATTGATTTAATAATTTGTCGTACGTTTCACGATGGTTGTAAAACAGATCTTCACGTTGAGCGACTGTCATTTCATCAAACTGTTCTTTCGTGATGCCTGTGTTAATAGGATCACCATCGTTAGGAGTACGCCCTGTGGCTTTGTTATCAGCAAATAAATAAGGTTTAGACTCTTGCAGCGCTTTTACTGCATCTTCTAAACCTTTAACGTTGCCATCTTCTTGAAGTTCAAGATTACTTTTATCAAGCATCAACAGAACATCGTTAGCATCATTTGCCTCTTTAGCAACTGCTAATTTGATGGCGTTATTCAGTTGTGTTTCTTCGTACTTAGTTTGCCAATCTGCATTTTCTTGTTTGACCTTATCAAGTTCTTTTTGAATCTCGCTTTCGTCTTTAACAGATTTTTCTAAGTCTGCAATTTGCTTATCGCGGTTTGTGATTTCTGTTTTTAAGTCTTTAATCTCGGCGTTCTTATCATTCAGACGCGAACGTGGTACCATTCCCGATTGAGATTCATCAACAGTATCTAAAATCTTTTGTTTATCAATTTCACCGTTAGCAAATTGATCTAATAATGCACTTAATTCCATTAAAACTACTCCTTTTTACGTTTTTTACGTGCAACGCCACGAAGAATTTTTGTATAAAAAGAAGCAGTTTAACGACGTGCTAAGGTCGAGCAGTAAGATGCTAGCCTTTTCTTTTCATCTTCTCCCACTCACGATAGGTCATAGTTGGGATAACTTCAGTTGCACCATGATCATTGCGTACACGCATTACACCAGGCAAATCATTTTCATCAATGTAATACAGTAACTTGCAACGACAATTAATATTCTCTTTGGCACTAGCGACACCTACAAATAAATGTGGTGCAGGACCAACACACCCACTCGATTTAAAATTATCGTCAATGTCTACCGACTGACCATCTAAATGGCGATGTGTGTCACGTGTGCGATTATCTTTAGTAGCTGACCATCGTTTTTTCATTTTCATACCGTTGTCTTTGGCCACTTTTGCACTATCAAGACCCGCTTGTGACATCGCACGACCTGCCTCTGTGCGAGCAACACGAAGTGATTGTGCTTTAGTCATACCGATATCATCACGCAACGCTTTGGCTATCTTAGAATAACCCTCACCACTCATAATGCCCTGAGTAATGTGGATACGAATGCGTTTAAGTACCTCGTTGCGATGTTTTTGTAGTGTTGGTACTAATCGAATAAACTCAATAGGTTGCTCAATAGCTTTGTTAATCACAGATGCAGTAGGTACATCGAATTCCATTGATGACTGTGTAGCCATTTCATACAAATAAAGACTCATCATATACTTCTCAATGTAAGCGTTCTGCTGAGTCTGTTTAATGGCTCTGGCTACTTCTTTATAGTCTTCGGTTAACATCTGTCCGATACGTACAAGCTCTTTATTTAATCGGTTGTACTTATTAAATTCCGTCCACGTCACATGTGGGTCATCTGATTGATACTTCTCAAACATATCCGCCAATTCCTGTTTGATAACTTTCAAACGATTAGCAAATAATATTTCGATTTCTTTCTCAGCTTGTGCAATTAACTTTTCAATATATTTATCAATATCATTCTGATTGGTTATCTTGCGTTCTGCCATTAGCTTCACCCTCTAACGGTGGTAGTTGGTTATTAAAGTCAATGTTATCTTGCTCTATACGTTCCATTTCTGCCACAGGATCATCAACCCAAGGGTGGTTAGTAACAACAGTTTCTTTAGATAGGTATTGAGATTGTACGCCAATTTGTGATTGTTCTAACTCGTTGACCATGACGTTAAAGTTAAATGTAATCTCGACATCTTGTACTTCGATGTTAAGTTTGTAGAAGTCAATAATGTACTGTAACAACTCTTGTAAGGCGGTTAAAGTCTTATTCTTGAGCTTATTCGCTTTTAAATCTAGATTACTGTACATAAACTTTAGTGCGATTCCTGACGGGCTATTACCGAATTTGTCTTGTTGGAAGTCGACTCCCTGGCCAAACTCAATGACATAATCACGTAACATATCTAAATACTCTTTTGACGATTGTACTGGCACTTCAATTTGAATTGTATCTACACCACTATCGTCACCGTCAACATTAATAGCTTTGTAATATTTAAGGTTACGCATAAACTCATCTAAATCTTGACCTTCATAACCTTTTAAGACGTATATCAATTCCGTCGATTCATCAAAGGTATTTTGTGTGTCAGATAAACGCTTATCCATCGCATCAATGATTGTCTTGTACATGTACAAATCGCTCATCTCTTGCGGATTATTCTTAAACGGAATAAAAGGAACACGCCCCCAACTCATACGTTTGTTACCTACAAAGTAATGTGGTTGGATATGATCATCACCGTGATAATAATCTGGAACCAGTTGGCCCTCGTGGTATTCATAAAATGTAACGTCTGTATCTGTCCAATATTCGACACGTTCAGCGCCATCTAACTTGTAATACCTAATGAACCCTTTCAACGTGTCACGCTCTTTATTTGTCCAAATAGGAATAGCTTGTTCAGCAGGAACGCGGAATGTTTTAAACTCTCCGTTCTCATCTACATATGGTTGTAGCCATTCAATACCTTTGTTGCTTGCTGCTGTAAGTATATCTATTAACTTATCATCCCACTTGTGGTTTAACACTTCTTGAATTGTTTTAAGTGCTTCATCATTATCACTTGAAAATGTGACAGGGTTAGCAACTGCATATGCCACCTTTTGATCAACTAAATTTTGATGGTAATTCGTATACATTCGCCAGTCTGGTTTGAATGGGTCAATTAGGCCTTTGTTATCTAATTTAGGTGGTAACCTTAACACATCTGGATCATGGTTATAGTAGCGCTCTCCAACTGTAATTTCGTCTATCTTAGGTTTGTGGTCATTCACTAGACGATTTATCATCTCTTCTTGTGTTTCGTATTTCGGTTTAACCTGTTCTATCACACGTTCATGATATGGTTTTTCATCTGGCCAGTATATAGCAATCACCTTCTTTACATTAAAATCGAGACTTTATTTTGACGCATATCTCTAGATAAAGCGTATCTACAACTATCAATAGTGTGATTATCTTTATCCTCTAAGCGTGGTTTGATATTTCCGTCTTTATCAGTTTCGTAGTCTATATTTTCAAACTCACGAGCAATATTCGGTGTGCGTTTAGGGTCAATCACGATAGCATCTAAATCATTTAGCCATTGTTCGCCGTATTCGACAGTATCCGGACCTTTTTTGACACCTTTCACTCGCTTTATACCGTGTTCCTTCTTTAGTTCATCAATCGACTTAGGTTCGGCGGAGTCGCAATGTATTTCATCAGATTGATAACCTCTTTTCCATAATTCTTTGGCAAGTTCACGGTTACTTATTTGCACACCATAAATTTCATCTACTGCATATAGAATTCGTTTCTTTTTATCATAATGCCAACGAGTAAACGCCAAAGGATCGGCTGCATACCCAAAGTCACAACCATTACGTATATTATCGAAGTTATCGAACTGTTCTTGCGGTATCGTTTCAATGTGCAAGTTATTGAATGGAACAACACCACTACCAATTGCCTCGCCTAAATACTCCCAGCGATAACGTAATTCATTACGTTGTTTAGCACTCTCTGCTTCTTGAATGAATTGTTTAGATATAAAAGGGTTATTCAAGTAAGTTGAGTGATGTACGAACGTGTTATCTGGTTGGAATGATGTTTCATATTTCTTGTTTGCCCAGTGCTGCTTACGTTTGGCAGGGTTGTATGAGAAAAAGAATTTGTAAAATAACCCCTCATCTAATTCACCACGTAGCATTGAGTTAGTAATCGTAGTCACTTCATCTTCAGTTTTAAACTCGCCCAACTCTTCTATCCACATAATAGAAAAAGGGAACCGACTATCTTTTAACGACTTTAATCGTTCCGGGTTCTGCGCCCCTCTGAAGATAATTCTGTTCCCTCTAGGTATAAATGTGATTTCCATAGGTGATACTTTAACTTTGAATAAATGAGACACTTTTTGTTCTTCTATCGCCCATTTAATCTGTTCGAATACAGACGTCGCTAATGTGTTATCTGTCTTACGTACTACAACAGCGTTCATAGGATAACGCATAATTAATTGCGTAATGATAATGGATATATCAGACGATTTACCACTACCACGTCCACCTTTAGCGACTACATTTAATATGTTAGGGTTCTTCGTTGCTCTCCATAAGTCGTGAAAGTGCTTAGGTATTAATTCAGATAAGTTAAGTGATGTCGTCATTGAATTGCACCGTCGCATTCGTTTCGATTTGTTGGCGTTCAACCGGGTTGTAACCTGTACGATCTAGTATATCTTTAGACGCTTGGAACCTAACCAACTCACTTTTAGCGTTAAGTAAATCAATCATTGTTTGCAAAGCTTTAGGTACTTGGTTAGATAAATGTTCCACTTGATAACCCTTAAAGCCTTCTCTAAATTTGTCGTTATTCTTCCAGCGAGATATAGTTGAGCGGTTAACGTCAATTTCTGACGCAATCTCGCCTTCGTTTAAATTCGTTTCGTTCTTGAGCCGTATATATTCTTGTTGTTTTTTTGTTAACTCTAAATACGCCCCGAATGTTGCATTGTTTTGCATGTTTGTCATGTCATCTATCACACGCCTTTACGTTAAATACTCTTTAAATTTGTAATAAAAAAAGACTACTCGAGTTGCTCTCGAATAGTCACATATGGGAGGTAATTAATAATGCAAAATCAAGTTTATCCAGAAAGGAGAAAAAGTACCTACCCAACGGATAGGCACTCAAGCAATCAGTGGCTGGCCAATACGACCATTACCAAACTTAATCACTTTCAATGAGAACTACCCAGCTACCTCAAAACAAGGGTTTGTGTGGATAGTTCTTACAGTATCATAATAACGTCTTTTACCACGGACTTATACGCCTTTCAAGTCCATTTACACATAACCAATTAACTCAGCCAACTTATTAATCATTGCGTTACGTCGTCTTAATATACTAGATTTACTTGTCCCAAAGTATTCAGCTAAGTCTTCCCACTCATAACAACCAATTGGACATTCCCAGTATCGTTTGTTAATCATATCAAGTGTATCTTCATCAGCTTCTTCTACTAACTTATCAACACCATTCACAATGTTACTTAACATCACATACCGTTTATTACTTAACTTCTTAATTGTTTGGCGTTCAATTGGGTTACCAGGTAGATTACTTTTCCCAGCACCTACATTCTCTGGTTCGTGATTTTCTAGTAACTCATACTCACAAACTTTTAGTTCCTTACGATAACGTTCTACATGTTGAATATATTCTTCTAATTTTCTAATATCATGACGTTCAATTGTTATCAATCTAATACCCACCTGCCAAATCGTTAATATCGTATTGATCACTCTCTCTAGCATAATCACTAGACACATCCACATCATCATTCGCTTGCATCTTAATAAGTATCTGATTTGTAATATATTTACCTAACTCATACATCGCCAACGTGAATATTAGTTTTGAAATGTGTTTAATCATTGTATGCCTCCGACAATGTAAAAGATTCAATACTATCAGTCTTAATATAAACTTTGTTTCCGTAAATATCACCAACAGTTACTATGTTGGTGTTATCCTCTAATAAAGTATCAATGAGTTCTTCAACGTCACACACATAAGCCACTGTATATACGTTGTTTGTTTTAGTAATAATTTTAGCTTTTTTCATTATTCTTCTGCCTCCTCATATATCTTCATTGCCTCTTCTTTACTCTCTGCCTCAACCACCGTAAACGTCTGATTCTCTCTAGCTTTATTAACGTGCTTATGCGGTATACCTGTTGAATCTGTGAATGTTGCGATTAGGTATTGTGTCACGGTATCACTCCTTACGAAACATTTTAATTTTATCTATAAACATAAATGCTAATAACACTATCAAGGTAT